>JBJSZF010000136.1:0-14318 GCA_046090125.1 Verrucomicrobiota bacterium | reverse complement strand
TGTCTCATGTGTTGGCCCGGGTCCCCGCGTGGGGGTGGTTGGCTTGGCTGATCATGTGGGACTGCGCTTTGGCCCATGTGGAGACAAGCCCGATTCCAAGGGCAAAGGCGAGGATGTTGAGGATTCCGGTCTTCATGCTGGCGTTCCTGCGGACTTAGCGATGGGACGTCTTTTCCCACGCCCCCGCGTTCCCCGACAAAGGGTAAAAGCGTCTATAGTTTTCGCCGTGGTGTTACGGCGTCGTTCGGGGTGACATGGCGGGCGGCGAGGCGGGGGATGGAATCGGGGGTGGCCAAGGGGGCCGGGATGGGATGAAGTGGGGACGTTACCCGCATGAACGAGGCAAACACGTGGGGCGAATTGTCGTCGCAGCAGAAGAAGTCGGGCCTTGCGGCCTGGCTGGGGTGGATGTTCGACGGGCTGGACATGCACCTGTACACGCTCGTGGCCTTGCCGTTCGTGGCGGAGTTGCTGGGCCGGCCGTCGAGCGACCCGTCGGTGGGGCAGCACGGGGCGTTGATCAACGGGGCATTCCTCGTGGGATGGGCGTTGGGCGGCGCGTTCTTCGGGAGGGTGGGCGACTTGCTGGGACGTAGCCGGGCGTTGTGCCTGACGATCCTCGCCTATGCCGGGTTCACGGGGTTGTCGGCGATCTCGACGGAATGGTGGCACCTGATGGTGTTCCGTTTCCTGTCGGCGCTGGGAATTGGCGGGGAGTGGGCGGTGGGTGCGTCGCTGTTGTCGGAGACGTGGCCCAGGCGATGGCGGCCATGGATTGCGGCGACGTTGCAGACGGCGGTGAACATCGGGGTGTTGATGGCGTGCATGGCGGGGTGGGCGTTCGAGTCCTTGCCGCCGCGGTATATTTTCCTGGTGGGCGTGATCCCTGCGTTGCTGGTGCTGTGGATCCGGAGGGCGGTGCCGGAGCCGGAGGATTGGCATCGGGCGCGCCAGGAGGCGGGTCGGCCGCCCGGCGTGGCGGACTTGTTCCGGGGGCAGGTGCTGGGGGTGACGTGGCGGGTCTTGGCGATCTGCGGGGTGTCGCTGACGGCGCATTGGACGTTCATGTACTGGCAGCAGGCCTACATCCGGAAGCTGCCGGAGGTGGCGGCGCTGGGCGATGCGGCGCGGAACCGGGCGGCGGTGGTGGCGTTGACGTGCGTGATGTTGGGTTCCATCGCCGGGAACTTCCTCGCGGGCGCGCTGGCGGTGCGATGGAGCTACCGGCGCGTGGTGTCGGGGATGTGCCTTGCGTATGGGATCCTCATGGTGTGGGCGTTCTCGGCCCCGCGCAGCCACGGGGAGGCCTTGGCCTGGATGGCGGCGATCGGCGTGTGCCAAGGCGTGTTTGGATTGTTCACCATGTGCCTGCCGCCCTTGTTCCCGGTGTTGCTGCGGACGACGGGTGCCGGTTTTTGCTACAACTTCGGGCGCGTCGCGGCGGCAGCAGGGACGGTGTACTTCGGGACGTACACGTCGGTGAAGGACGTGGGGGGGGCGTTGTACCTTGCGGGGTGGTTGTTCCTGCCGGCCGCCGCGTTGGCGTGGCTGTTGCCGGAGGACCGGACGCACGGGGTGTCGGGCAGCTAGGGCCGGGACAACCCGACGGCGGCGGCACCCTGTCGTCCCGAACCCCCAAGGGTCGCGGGGGGCGAATGCCCGGCGCAGCGTGCGCGCGGCGCGGGTCAGCGATTGGGAATGTTCGGAGCCGCCGCCCCGGGCACCGCGATGCCGTACTTGTTGAGGATGGGCACGAAACGGTGGTGATCGCTGCCGTAGCGGGCAAACGACTCCCGGATGGCATTCATCTTGGCCAACTCCGCGCGGAGCCTCTCCACGTTGGGCCGGGACACGGCGACCGCCTGGTGCTGGATCCACGCTTGTCGGGCGATGAACAAGGTGACGAGCCCCGCCGCCAGCAGCAGTTGGAGGCGCACCTCGCGCAGCAAGGGGTTGGAAACCGGGGTGGGATCAGGTCCGTAGTCGTCGTTCATGGCTCGCGTGGCGTGCCCCCTTGGGGCGGCGGGTTGGTGGAAAGGATGCTGTTGAGCAACGGAACGATGGACGAGTCGGTCTTGGCGTACGCCTGCGCGTCCGCGACCAGCAGGTTCAGCCCCATCACCCATTGGGAGTGAGCTTGCGCGACCCCTTGTTGCTCGAGGCCCTCCCGCGTCGCACGAAAATACCAGGCAACGCTCGCAATCAAGGCGGCGACCACGCCCCAGGTCGCGAGCCGGATTGCATCGTTCGGAATCTTCCCTTTCACGCAGGAATGCTTACCGAGGCTCCCGGCTGTCGGCCATTCCAAATTCCACGACCTGGTTGGGCACGGGGACGATGACGTCGGCGGAGGGATGGATGCCCCGGAGCAGCTCGGCGAACGCCAGCGACTGGTCCTCGTCGCCGTGGACGACGGTGATGCGGCGCGGGGCGCCACCCAGCGAACGGACGTAGGCGGCAAGCTCGGACCGACCGGCATGGCCGGAGAAGGAGTCGATGGCGGCGACCTGGGCACGGACGGCATGGGGCTGCCCCAGGATGTTCACGGGCGAGCGTCCCGAGAGGATCTGCGCGCCCAGCGTGTGCTCCGCGCAATAGCCCACGAACAGGATGAGGTTGCGCGGGTCCCCGACATGGTTGCCGAGGTGGTGTCGGATGCGGCCCGCCTCGGCCATGCCGGAGGCGCTGATGATGATCGCGGGTTCCTTCAGCTCGTTGAGCTTCTTGGAATGGGCGACCTCCCGGATGTAGGTGAGGTTATCCATGCCGAACGGGTTGCGCTGCTCGCGGAGGAACCGGGTGGTCTCCTCGTCAAAGCACTCGGGGTGGAGGCGGAAGACCTCGGTGGCGTTCACGCTCAGGGGGCTGTCCACGAAGATGGGGACGCGCGGCAGGGCGTTGCTTGCGTGCAATTGGTTCAGGACGTACACGAGCTGCTGCGTCCTCCCCACGGCAAAGGCGGGAATGATCACCTTCCCCCCGCGCTTCAGCGCCGCGCCCACGAGCCGAAGCAGCTCATCGCGCTGGCTGACGGCGTCGTGGTGCTCCCTCGCCCCATACGTGCTCTCCACTTGCAAGAAGTCCACGTCCGCGACCGGCTCCGGGTCCCGCAGGATCTCCTGGTTCGGGCGGCCAATGTCGCCGGAGAACACAAAGCGGAACCGCCCCGAGTGCTCGCGGACGTCGAGGACGACCTGCGCGGAGCCCAGGATGTGGCCCGCGTCGGCGAACGTCAGCGAGACGCCCTCTGCCACCGGCATGGGCCGGTGGTAGTTGATCCCCACGAAGTGCCGGACGGCGAGCTCGGCATCCTGCGCCGAATACAGGGGTTCCACCGGGGGCAACCCCTCCTTCGCGCGACGCTGCGACAGGAACTCGGCGTCCGATCGCTGGATCTCGGCGGAGTCCGCCAGCAGGACGGCGGCCAGGTCGCGCGTGGCAAACGTGGAATAGATGTTCCCCCGGAATCCCTTGCGACACAGGTTGGGCAGGTTGCCGCAATGGTCGATGTGCGCATGGCTGAGGATGACGGCGTCGATGGTCGCGGGATCGAACGAGAACGAACGGTTGCGCTCCATCGACTCGCCGCGCCGCCCCTGGAACAGCCCGCATTCGAGCAGCAGCCGGGCTCCGTTGACCTCGACAAGGTACTGGGAACCCGTGGTGGTGCGGGTGGCCCCAAGGTAATGGACGCGCATGGGACGGATGCTGTGCGAATCCCAAAGGGTGGTAAACCACCGTTGCAAGGGGGTGTCCAAGGGGCGCGCACTTCAACGGGCTCGGTGACATGCGGCCGGGGACGGCGGCGCTCCTGGCGTCGAGGGTGCGACGACGTCTTCAGGGATGCCCACCACGGCGGGATGCACCGGCTCGGCGTGGCCCCGACGCTCCCTCCTTGCCCTTTGGAGGGGAATGGACAGCGTTGGGCAACACGTCACGCCCCCGAGGTCATGCACTACTTCACGCCGCACACGCCCGACGGAATCATTGAAGCCATCCATTTTGACGCGCCCGGGTTGTTCCGGTGCACGGCGCGATTCGCGATGCCGGAGGCGTTCCGGCGTCGGATCGACCATGGGGCCTCGGCGTTGTTCGCGGCGCGGAGCCGGATTTGCCGGCTGGGCATCGCCGTGAACCCGGCCGCCGAGGTGCGCTATGAGTCCGACCACTGCCACATCGAGTTGCGCGGCCGCTCGTTGATCCCGTCCTACCAACTGGAGCCGCTGCTCCCGGAATGCCTCGTGCCGGGCGTGGGCATCGGGCGCCTGGTGGCGTGCGACCCGGCGGACCGCTGCACGGCGGACGAAATCCACGCGTCGTTGGGCGCGCGCGAGCTGTTGCTGCCCCGGGGCTACTCGCTGAACGCGGACGGGGCGGTCGAGTTCGCGCCCCAGTTCTGCCTCTACGAGTTCGGAACCCCGGTGACGCGCGACCAGCTCTTCACCATCCTGAACCGCAACTACGGAAAGGACCTGCTCAACGCGCTGCAGTCGAGGCGCAACATCGACGCGCTGGTGCTCCAGCCCGGGGAGGGCGTGATCACCAGTTGCGCCATGTTCCTCAACCAGCACTACCTCGTCCTGGACACCGAGTCGTCGGACTCCGCCGCGCACCTCTCGGCGCGCGTCCTGGACCCCTTGGAGACGCGGCTCTCCAAGGTCTTCCTCGAGTTCGAGAACACGTCGAAGTCCGTCGTCGTCAACCCGAGGGCGCGCGCCCGCATTTACCGGGCGGACCGCCGCGACTACCCGCGCCGGAGCATGGTGGCCGTCGGCGATGTCGCCGGTCCGGCGGCGGGCACGGCGGCGTTCGAGCAGGTGGAGGCCCTGTTCCAGACGGCGCGCACGTTGTCCGGGGGCTCCCCGGGCCGCGTCATCTGCGAGCACGAGGACGCCCCCATGGCCATGGGCGAGATCGTGACCGGGCTGGTGTCCGGGATGGGCGGGGCGCGCTGCGCGCTCCATGCTCCGCGCCACGTGCTGCATCGTTCTCCGGAGGCCATGCGGCGCCGCGCCAAGGACCTTTCCGAGCGCCACCGGATCCCCACGGACCGGCCCGTCACCTTGTTCTCCGAGTACTTCCCGGACACCGTGGAATACCCGGAGCTCCTGTCGGCGGCGGCGGCGGGCTCGCTCAAGTCCCTCGTGTTTCGCCAAGCCTCGGCCGAGCGCGGGCCCTTCTTCTCGGAGCGTGACCACGTGCGGATGGCGGATCTGGCGGACTTCGGGACGGAGATCTACTGGGCGAACCCGTTGCTGCGCCACGTGGCGCGGCTGACGCAGAAGGAGCGCCGGACGTTCTTTGCCCCGGAGGACCGGGTGCAGGAGTTCCAGGACGCGCTGGTGATGGCGGTCTACGGGTCGGTGATGGACCTGACCGACGCGGACCAGCATCGGTTGGCGACGCTGCTTTCCCGGTTCAAGGCGTTGTTTGGCGGCAGCCTCGCCTTGCTGACGGGCGGCGGCGGCGGCGTGATGAAGCACGTGTCCGAGATCGGGCAGTCGCTGGGATTGATGGTCGGCTGCAACTACCTCGAGAACGCAGATCAGAACATCGACCCCGCCGTCGGCTTCTACCAGATGTTCCAGGGCGGCTCGCGCCACATGCGGCAACGATGGTTCGAGGTGGCGCGGTTCCACCTCTTCTGCATCGGCGGCGTGGGCACGTTGGAGGAGATCGGGCTCACCCTCACCGACATCAAGCTGGGGCTCCTGAACCGCGAGCCCATCGTGTTCTTCGGGCGCGAGACCGCGGACCTGTACTGGCGCGACCTCGTGGCGCAGCTCGGGAAGATGGTGGACAGCGGCCGCGCGCCGCGATGGATCGCCAGCAACCTGCTCGTGACGGACAACCCGGACGACGCCATCGCGTTCTACCAGCAAGTGCTGCAAATCGCCTGACCCGGCCGTCGGACTGGACGCGATGGGACGGAATCCGGCCTTGAACGCGGCGCGGTCGCAACGCACAAACGGGCCATGAAGCTGGGTTTTGTCTCCGCCATCCTGCCGGAGCTTTCATTGGACGAGGTGCTTGCCTTTGCCGCCGCCGAGGGCTTCGGGGCGGTCGAGGTGATGTGCTGGCCCACAGGCAAGGCCGAGAGGCGCTTCGCGGGCGTGACCCACCTCGACGTCGCGTCCGTCACGCCGGAATCCGCCGCCGCCCTCCGCGCCTCGTGCGAGCGGCATGGCGTCTCCATCTCGGGGCTGGGCTACTATCCCAACCCGCTGGACCCGGACCCGGCGGTCTCGGGCAAGGCGGTGGAGCACCTGCGACGGGTGATGGATGCGGCGGCGACGCTGGGGATTGGCGTGGTGAACACGTTCGTCGGGCGGGATTGGGCCAAGGGCCTGGACGAAAACTGGCCGCGCTTCCTGGAAACGTGGCGCCCGTTGGTCCGGCACGCGGAGGAGGTTGGCGTCCGGGTTGGGATTGAGAATTGCCCGATGCTTTTCACCCGGGACGAGTGGCCGGGCGGCAAGAACCTCGCCACCAGCCCGGCCATTTGGCGGCGCATGTTCGCGGACATCCCCAGCGGCCACTTCGGGCTCAACTACGACCCGTCCCACATGGTGTTGCAGCACATGGACCCGTTCGCCCCGCTTCGCGAGTTCCAGTCCCGCCTATTCCACGTCCATGCCAAGGACGTGCGCATCCAAAGGCACCGCCTGGACGACGTCGGCGTGTTCGCTCACCCGCTCCAATGGCATCAGCCGCGCATCCCCGGCCATGGCGAGCTGGACTGGGGCCGGTTCATGGGGACGCTGCGGGAGACCACGTACCGGGGCCCGGTGTGCATCGAGGTCGAGGATGACACGTTTGGCCGGGACCTCGCCGGGCGGAAGTCGGCGCTGCGCGTGGCGGGCCAGGTGTTGAGGCCGTTCTTTGGCTGAGGCACGTCGCATGCAGGCATTGCCACCGCGAGCGTTGTTCGTCCATTGCCCGCGCTGTGCGCAGGCGTTGCCGCCGGGCAACGAGGCCCGCATGCACTGCGGCCATTGCGGCTGGGTCTATTACCTCAACCCCACGGTGGCCGTGGCGGTGTTCGCGGCGCGCGACGATGGCCGGGTGTTGTTCCTGCGGCGTTCGCGCGAGCCCGCCCGGGGACGATGGGCTCCACCGGGCGGGTTCATCGACTTCAACGAGACCGCCGAGGCGGCGGCGGCGCGTGAGGTCCGCGAGGAGGTCGCGTTGGAGGTGGGGGACCTTCGGTTCCTGGGTTCTTGGCCGAACCGATATGCCTTCGGGGGCGTGGAGTTTCGCGTCCTGGACCTTTTCTTCACGGCGCGCGCGGTGAATCCGTCCGCCGCGACGGTCGTGGAGGAGGCCGAGGAATTGGCATGGGTGCACCCCACGGAGATGGAGCCTGCGGCGATGGCGTTCCCCTCAATGACGGCGGCGCTGCGGCGGCTGAGGGGAGACGGTTGAGTCCGGGTCGGTGCCCTGCCCCCTCACGAAACGCCTGCTGGCATCGCGTGCCGGGCCCGAACATCCTGCGCAGACATCCATGAAGACGCTCAGACCTGGGATATGTGTTGCGGGGTTTCTCACGGCGGCCGGCCTCCTGAACGCCGCAGATTGGGCGGGATGGCGGGGCAAGGACGGGTTGGGCGTCAGCCCGGAGAAGGAGGTGCCCTGGGAATGGTCCAAGGAGCGGAACGTCGCGTGGCTTCGGCCATTGCCAGGCAAAGGGGCATCGTCGCCGGTGGTCGTGGACGGGCGCGTGTACGTGACGACGCAGACGGAGGACCAGGGGTTGCACGTGCTGGCGCTGGAGTCCGCCACGGGAGCCGTGGCGTGGGACGTCGAGGTCGGACGCGGGCGGTTGCCGTCGCATGACCTGCACAACATGGCCACGCCCACGCCGGTCTCGGATGGCCAGCGCGTGTGGGTGTTGTTCGGCACGGGCGACCTGGCGTGCCTGGGCGTCGATGGCTCGGTCCAGTGGCGGCGCAACCTCGTGAAGGAGTTCGGGCCGCTGAAGACCAACCACGGCTTCGGACCCTCGCCCGTGCTGGAGGACGGGAGGTTGTTCGTGGTTCGGATGCACCAAGGGCCGGAGTCCTACGTGCTCGCACTGGATGCCCGCACCGGCAAGGACGCCTGGAAGACAGACCGAAGCTACCCCGCGAAGGACGAGGGAAAGGACTCCTACTCGACCCCCATCGTGCATCGGTGGGGAGGCCGCACGGAGCTGGTGGTCGCGGGCGCGGAGGCCTTGGACGCGTATGACCCCTCCACGGGCAAGCGCCTTTGGAAGCTGGGCGGCCTCAACGTCCCGCATCCCTATGGCCGGACCATCGCCGGGCCCACGGCCGCCGACGGGATCATCGTGGCCGTCGCGTCCGGATTTCAAAACCGGGGCTACACGGTCGCCGTGAAGGCGGGGGCGCAGGGCGAGATTCCGGCTGACGGACGCCTCTGGACCTCGACGCGGTTTTCAACGGATTGCCCCACGCCGGTCATCGTGGACGGGTTGTTGTTCTCGATTCGTGACGACGGCATGGCGTCGTGCCTGGACCTGCGGACGGGTGAGGCTCGCTGGCAGGAGCGGTTGACGAGCGACAACGTGAAGGTTTCCCCCGTGGCGGCGGCAGGCCGGGTGTACTTCACGACGGGGCAAGGCAACACGATCGTGGTGCGGGCGGCGCCACGGCTCGAAGTGCTCGCTCGCAATCCCCTCAACGAATACACCGTCAGCACACCGGCCATCGCCAACGGCCGCATCTTCCTCCGTACGGAGGCGGGTCTCCGGGCCATCGGGACACGGTAGTTCGGCCTCGCCCATGCCTTGCGCCATCATGGTATCGTCGAGCAAGTAACCCATCCAAGGCCCCGGCAACGACAACGTCCAATCCCTGGAGTCGAGCCGTAGCGGCTCCGTCACGCGGGCACATGGCACAGCAACCAAGGCCAGCCGATGAAGGGCGCGGGAAACCCAGCCTTTCTCGGCTCCTTGGGCCATTCGTCCGCGTCAACGCACCGTGACGGTCGCGGGCGTGCTGAGCCCGTTGCGCCCCGGCTCGTACATCGCCTCCACCTTCACCGGACCGGCCACGGCCGTCCCCGCCGCGCGCACCCGTGCCACGTAGCGCACCCGATGCCGGCCCTCGTCGAGCGCGTCGATGAACACCCGCCTCCGGTCGCCGCGCACCTCGACGAAGCCCGCCCGCCACGACTCCAACGGGTCCGGCTCGCCTCCCGCCGGCCGCCATGGCTCCAGCGATGGCTCGAGCACCGAGGGCACGGGATCGTCGATGGCCACCCATTGCGCGGGCTCCGGCGCGTCCAGCTCTATGGTGACCAGCACGCGGTCGCCCGCCGTCAATCCCTCCATGGGCCCCGGCTGGTTCCCAAGGTCCAGCCGTTGGTACGTGCGCCGCACCGCGAAGCCCCGGTCCACGCCCGCCATTCGCGCCATCCCTTCCGGCCCGGCCTTCATCCGTCCCAACACGCCCACCTCCAGCCATGCCTCCGGCCCGCCGCCATGCTCCCATGCGACGCCCGACCGCAGCTCGGCGGGCGTTACCGCCAACGTCACCGATTGAACCGGGCTGCCACGCTCCAGCCGGACCGGAACCGACCGCGTTCCCACGCGCACCTCGCCCACGACGGCGCCCGCGGCTGCGTCCTGGTTGGCCAGCGCGGACAACGCCCACAATGCCCATGCGTTGCCTTGAGTCGTTCCCCAGTGCCCGCGCGCGCGGTGCTCCAGGAGTCGGGCGACCTTGCCCGCCACGTCGGCCGTGGATCCACCGCAGCGTTCGAGCGCCAACAATTCCAACGCCACCTCGCGCCCCTCGTTGCCAAACCACCCGCGCGGCTCCCGCGCGCGTCGTGGCAACCCCAGCCAACGCCTGGCCTCCTCCCTCGGCCCGCCCGACGCCACCCAAGCCAACGCCAACAGGCATCGGTCCTCGCGCGTCAGCCGATCCACCGACGCCGCGAGCGCCTCGTTCAACCCCGCGTCCCCCTTCCCCGCCTCCGCCAATGCCAACGCCGTCAGGCACCGCGCGTGCAACACCTCCGGCGTCGGGTCGGGGCCGTCCTTGCGCCACGCGTCCGAGAGCCACGCATGGAGCCGCGCCAGGCGCCCGGCGTCCACGTCCACGCCCTGCCGCGTCGCCACCGCCAGCGCCCAAGCCCCATACGCGCTCGCCCAACGCTGCGGCTGTTGCTCCCCCGGCCAATACGAGAACCCGCCCGAGGCCGTCTGCATGCCCCACAAGCGCGCAAGGCCCGCCGCGATGGCACGCGCCGCGTCCCGGCCGCCCTCGGGGAGCAGGGCGGGCTGATCCTTCAACGCCAGCCACGGCACCAACGACGACACCGTCTGCTCAGCGCATCCATACGGGTAATGCAGCAGGTGCGCGACGCCCTCGCCGACCATCGCCCAGGCGCCGTTCCCCACGCGCACCGTCACCTCCGTCCCCACCTCCAGCACCGCCGCGTCCAAGCCGTCCAGCAACGGCGTCCGGCCTGACGCCGCCCTCGCCCAGCGCCCGTCCCGCAGCTCCGGCAACGGCTCCATCACCGGCATGTTCGCCTCCGCCGCGTCCGCCTCGCCGCCGCCCTCGACGCGCCAGACCCAAGGGTCCGACCCCGCGCTGGCGCACGCGACCTCCACGTCCACCGGGACTGAGCCGCCCGGCGGCACCGTGACCCTCGCGTCCAGCCCTGCGGGCAACGACGCCACCACGTTTGACCCGGGGCGCACCACCACGCGCGCCTCCACGGCGTTGCTGCGCGCGTTGATGACCATCGCACGCGCCACCAGGCGGTCGCCCACGTGCGCAAAGCGGGGCAACGAGGGCTCGATCATCAGCGGCTTCTCCACCCGCAGCGTGCCCGAGCCCGTGCCCGCCGACTCCACCCCATGCAACGCCACGGCCACCAGGCGGTACCGGGTCAAGGCATCCGGCACCACAAAGCGCGCCTCCACGCGTCCCGACGCGTCCGTTCGCAGGCCCGGGTTCCAATACGGCGCGGGCTCGAAGTTGCGGCGCACCATGGGTTCCCGGCCGCCGCCGCCGCCGGCCGCGCCCTTGTTCGCGAACATCCGCAGCGCCGGGTCCTCGGGCAGGATCGACCGCAACGAGACCGACGTCTGCACGCCCAGCGCCAACGGTTCCTCCAGCTCGCGCGAGAGGTCCGGCGGCGGCGTCCCGGCGAGGTTCAGCACCGCGTCGTCCACCGCATACAACGTGACCTCCGCGCCCCGGACCGGGCCGCCCCGGGCATCCCGCACATCCACCGTGACCGTGGCCTCCTCGCGCGGGCGCAACACCGGCTTCTGGGCCGCGACCTTCACGGTCAACCTCCGGTCCTTGGCGGGCATCCACGCCGAGGCGTATCCGGCACGCCACTCGGGAATGGGATGCTCGTGGGGGTTGCCCTCGATGCCGCGAACCAGCAGCACGCCGACGAACGCGTTCGGCGCGTCGCCCGACTCCAACGGGATGTCCAAGGGCGGCGCGTTGCCTCGCAGCTCCGCCACGAAGGCGCGCGACACGCCGCCGCGTTCCACCGTCACCAGGGCCGTCCCGGGAAACGGAGCCTTCGTCATCAATGGCCAGTTCGTTCCCGGCAGGGGCTCCCCCGAACGCAACGGCACCAACTCCAGCCGTTGCCCCGCCTTCCAATGCCACGCCAGCCGCGCGTCCCCCGCCACATGGAACACCCCGCGCGTCACCACGCGCCGCCCCGACGGGTCCGTCGCCATCAATTCGAGATGGTACTCGCCCGGTCCCGGCGGCGGCGGCAATGCCAGCGTCGTCGTGGCGCGCCAACCGATCCCCTCGGGCGCGGCCGGCGTCAAGTCGCCCGACACGGCGCCCACCTCGGCCAGCCGCGTCCGCGTTTCGCGGCCGATGCCGCCGCCGGCCTGCTGCACCTCGACCGAGATCCGCTCCACCTTCAGCAGGCGCGCGCGAACGCCGGCCTTCTCCTTCCATGGGCTTCCATCCCACGCCATCGCCACCACCTCCAACGGCAACGGCCGACCCGCCTCCGGCGTGAACTCGTCCCCGCCCGTCCACCGATGGCCCAGGTAGAAGGCCGACGCATGACGAACAACCTCGCGCGATTGGCTGATGCTTTTCTGGTCGAGGTCCGTGACGTCCACCTCCACCCGGACCGCCTGCGGGCGCGGGTGGGACTCGTTCATGGGCAGCCGCACCACGAGGGCCTTGCTCCCGGACGCGTCGAACACCACCTCGCCGCCCTCGAACGCCTCCATGGGCGATGGAGACTCGTCGTCCGCCGACCACGACGGGCCCACGAAGCCGAAGCCTGCCCAGGAGCCGGGCACGTTCGCCATGTCGGTGGCCCGCACCGTCCACTGTGCCCGCGCGCCCGCCAGCGGCCGCCCCTGCAACGACGACGCGCCCGCCGTCGCCCGCACCGGCTCGCCCGGCGCGACCACGTCCGCCATGTCGAGCCGCGCCTCGAACGGCGGAGCCTGGAATTCCCGCACGTTCACGGCCGCCTGCCACGTGGCGTCGCCCAGCCGCGCCTCGAGGGTGACCGTGCCACGCAACGTGGAAGGGATCGCCCAATCCCACGAAGCCGTGCCCTCCGCGCCCAGCGCCACGTTCGTGCGCATCAACACGTCGTCGCGCGACCCCTTCAACTCCACCGCCACGCCGTTCGTGCCCGGCAACATCCACCCCGTCGCACCGCGTCGTCGGCCCACCCACTTCACGTGTACCACCTCGCCCGGCCGCACCAACGTCCGGTCCAAGAACCCCAGCAGCCGCAGCCCCGACTCGGGCAGCTCGCGCCCTTCCAGCCGATGGCTCCAAAGGTTCAACGAATCCCCTTCCAATCGCGCCGCGTGCAGGTCGTCGCCGTGCTCCACCAACACCCACGCCGCGTTCGTCGGCGACGCAAGCTGCGCCAGGCCGAAGGCATCCGTGCTGGCCGATGCCAACTCCTCGTTCTCGTCCGAGCGCAGGCTCACCCGCGCGCCCGGGACCGGACGCGCGTCGCGATGCCGGAACACCCACGCCAGGGCCTTCCCGTCGCCGCGCTTCACGACGTGCCCAAGGTCCGTGCATTGCACCAACGCCTGCGGCCCCACGCGCGTCCCCTGCGATGTCCCGCCCAACCCATGCAGGTCCACCTCCACGAAGAACGCGCCCGCCTTGCCCGGCCCCGCCAACCGATCCCACCCCAAGGCCGTGCGCCGTGGCTCGTCCACCGTCACCGGCCCCAGCTCCACCACCGCGTCATGCACCGTCCGGCCCGGCACGCCCGCGTAATCCAACGCCGCGCCTGCCACCGTGTCCGCCGTCCACACGTCCCCGCCGCGGCGATACCGCTCGTAGCCGCGCAGCGTGGGAATCAGCCCGTGCCGGTCCAGCGTCTTCACGCGCACGCGGACCTCGGGAACGTTGACGGACAACAGCTCCAGCCCGCGCGCGCCGGACGACGCCTGGACGGCATCGAACACCGGTAGCCACGCGTTGGGCCGCAAGGGCTCAAACGTCATCGTCCACGTCCTCGTGCCGCCCACGGGCAGGTCATCCCACGACCGCAGCCCGGACCCGACGCGCACGACGTAGTTGCTGCCCACCTGGAACGGGCCCCGGACGCGAAGGTCGCGGCCGTTCCATCCCACGTCCGCCACCAGCCCCTCCACGCGCGGCTCCACCTCCAGCCACGAGGCCACGTTGGTCACCCCCGCCAACGCGGGCGTCCGCGTCAGCGTGAGAACCAGTTCCCGCCCGCGCCGAAGCGTCGAGCGCGCCTCCACTCGATCGACCGCGAACGGCAGCGAACGGCCCAGCACCTTCTCCGCGCCCTCCCGCATCACCAGCCCCGACGCCGACCGCAGCCCCGGGCGCACCACCACCTTCCATGGATTCGTCGAGACCAACGGCACCTCGGGGACCAACGCCAGCACCGCGCCCGCCTCGCGCGCCGGAGCCGGCCCCGTCGACGCGTCGGCACGCGCGCGCTCCATGCCGTCGTTCCATGACCGATGCCAGGGCAAGGCGTTCGTCGGCGCATCCTGCACGCGGGCTGCCACCCGCCGTGTCCCGTCCGTGAAATGCGCCCGTTGCGCTAGGTCGCGCGCGTCGATGGCCGCGTTGGCCTGGAGCAGAACCTCCGGCTCGGACGGCAGCGTGTCCCCGGTCCCATCGCCCCACTCCGGGCCGATCGACGCCTGGAACGGCGGCATCTCCACGCGCCGCACCAACCGCGCCGCCACCGCCCTGCCCTGCTCGTCCCGCAATCCCGCGCGCAACCGAAGCTCCACCGTCCGCCCGAGGGGCCACGGGGCCAGCGGGCGGAAGACGCCCGAGCGCCGCGAGCGC
>JBJSZF010000135.1:0-22416 GCA_046090125.1 Verrucomicrobiota bacterium | reverse complement strand
CCCCGCCTCCCGCCTCCCGCCTCCCCACCCCCACCCCCTTCGTCCTTGTTGCCCCCAAAACACCCGGCTTCAACATCCGGCGCCATGAATCCGTCGCTGCATGACCTCGCCAAGATGATCGATCATTCCCTCCTGCATCCCACGCTCACCGACGCCGAGCTGGAGGAGGGCTGCAAGGTGGCCGCTCGACACGGCGTCGCCTCCGTCTGCATCAAGCCCTATGCCGTCCGCAGGGCCGCCCAGCTCCTCCACGGAACCGGCGTCCACGTCGGGGCCGTCGTGGGATTCCCACACGGAAGCTCCAGCACCGAGGTGAAGCGCTTCGAGACCTCCATCGCCTGCCGCGACGGGGCCACCGAGATCGACATGGTCCTCAACATCGGAAAGGCCCTCTCCGGAGACTGGACCTACGTCGAGGAGGACATCCGGGCCGTCTGCGACGAGGCCCACGCCCAAGGCGCGCGCGTCAAGGTCATCCTCGAAAACGACTACCTCGCCCAGGGCGGGGCCGGATTGTCCGCCGACGACCTCAAACGTCGCCTCTGCGAGCTGTGCGAGCAGGCCGGGGCCGACTGGGTCAAGACCTCCACCGGCTATGGCTTCGTGAAGCAACCCGACGGCTCCTACAATTACCAGGGCGCCACCGAGCACGACCTGGCCCTCATGCGCGCCAGCGTCTCTCCCAAGGTCCAGGTCAAGGCGGCCGGCGGCGTCCGCGACCTCGACGGCCTTCTCCGCGTCCGGCAACTCGGGGCCACCCGTTGCGGGGCCACCGCCACCGTCGCCATCCTGAAGGCCCACGAGCAACGGCTCGAAGCCGCAGGTCCCGAGCCCTCACAAAGCCAAGGCCAGCTCGGCCATGGCGGGTATTGAGTCCCTTCGTTCCACCCAACGCCAGATTCCCCTGGCATCCCGGCGACTACCCCCCCAGCAACTCCGTCGCCTTCGCGTGAATCGACGGGGCACGCATCAGGGATTCGCCCACCAGGATCGCCCGCGCCCCGCTGTCCCGCACCCGCGCCACATCCGCCCGCGACTCAAGCCCGCTCTCGGCCACCAGCAACACGTCGTCGCCCACGCCTGCCTGCCGGAGCCGCGCCGCGATGCGGCCCGTGGTGCCCAAATCCACAGTGAACGTCCGGAGGTCCCGGTTGTTCACCCCGATGAGCCGCGCGCCCACCGCCAACGCACGCGCCAGCTCGGCCTCGTCATGCACCTCCACCAACGCCGCCAAGCCCGACGCCTCCGCCAACGCATGCAGGTGCCGCAGCTCGCCATCGTCCAGGATCGCCACGATCAACAGGATGGCGTCCGCGCCCCATTCCACCGCCTCCAGCACCTGGCGCTCGTCGATCACGAAGTCCTTCCTCAGCAACGGCAGGCCCACCGCCGACCGCACCGCCCGCAGGTACTGCAACGAGCCCTGGAAGAACCGCTCGTCCGTCAACACCGACAGGCAGCTCGCGCCCGCCGCCTCGTACTCGCGCGCAATCTGGACCGGGTTGAAGTCCGCACGGATCACACCCTTGCTGGGCGACGCCTTCTTCACCTCGGCAATGAGGCCCACGTCGCCCCGGGCAGGCCGCCTCAAGGCTCCCACGAAGTCCCGGACGCCGTCGCCCCGCGCCGCAATTGCGTCCCGGACCCGGTGCGCGCCCACGGGCCCCGGGGGCAACGCGCGAACCTCCTCGCGCTTCACCCCAACGATCGTGTCGAGAATCGTCGCCATGATGGAATCCAGGGGATGCGTTACTCGTCGTCGTCCTTGAGGCCGGGGATGCGCTTGAGCGGGCACCCCGCGCGAAGCCACCCGTTCACGAACGCGTCCAGGTCCCCGTCCATCACGCCCTGCACGTCGCTCGTCTGCACGCCGGTGCGAAGGTCCTTCACCATCCGGTACGGCTGGAACACGTAGCTCCGAATCTGGTTGCCCCAGCTCACGCTGCCCTTCTCCCCGTAGAACTTCTCCATGTCGGCCTTCGCCTGGTCGAGCCGCAGCGCATAGATCTTCGCCTTCAACATCTTCAACGCCGTCGCCTCGTTCTGCGCCTGCGACCGCTCCTGCTGCGACGCCGCCACCAGGCCCGTCGGGATGTGCGTCAGGCGCACCGCCGTCTCCACCTTGTTGACGTTCTGCCCGCCCTTGCCACCCGACCGGTACGTGTCCCGCTTGAGCTCGCTGTCCGGGATCACCACGTCCGCCAGCGACAGGTCGTCCAGCTCCGCGATCACATCCACCGAGGCAAAGCTCGTATGGCGACGCTTGTTGGCGTCAAAGGGCGAGATGCGCACCAATCGGTGCACCCCGCGCTCCGCCTTGGTGAACCCATAGGCGTTTGGGCCCTCCACCTTGAACGTGACGGACTTGAGCCCGGCCGAGTCGCCGGGCAGGGCGTCGGTCACCTCCCACTTCCACCCGCGCGCATCAAACCAGCGCCCGTACATGCGCGACAACATCTCGGCCCAGTCCTGCG
Organism: Verrucomicrobiota bacterium; assembly: GCA_046090125.1. Lineage (GTDB taxonomy): Bacteria > Verrucomicrobiota > Verrucomicrobiia > Limisphaerales > UBA9464 > UBA6176. Next base: position 19,942 of record JBJSZF010000135.1, on the reverse strand, counting down.
CCTCCGTGCCGCCCGCGCCCGCCTGGATGCTGAAGATCGCGTTGCGCCCGTCATGGGGACCCGTGAGGAGCACCTCCAGCTCGAAGGACTCCAGTTGCCGCCCCAGCCTTGCCAGCTCGTCGTCGGCCTCCCGCTGCACCGCGTCCTGTCCCGATGGCGGCTCCGCCTCGCCCAGCTCCAGCAACACCTGCACGTCGTCCAGCCGACGTCCAAACGCCGCCATCGGCTCGGCCTTGCGCTTCAGGCCGTTGCTCTCGTCGATCACCTTCCGTGCCGCCTCGGGGTTGCCCCAGAAGCTATCCGTGGCCATCTGCGCCTCCAGCTCCGCCAGGCGCTTCTCCAGCAACGGCACGTCCAGGAACTTGCGAAGCTGCATCACCTTGCCCCGATGCGCGTCCAGCACGGATCGCGTGACCTCAAACATACGTCGCGCAGGCTATCGCGCCCCCCGCCCGGGTGTCGAACCCTTGTCGCCCCGGCATCTCACTGCCCATTGCCCGGCGTCCTTCGGGTCGTAGCCACCCATGCCTTCCCCTAACGCTGGAGACCACCTCGAAGACTCGCGCAACGGGAACCAGCCCAGCTCGTCACCACCCCACCCAGACTCTCCCGACGCCGGCGCACAAGCCCTCGGACGCCCCCATGGAACCCTCGGAAGCACAAGGCAACCTTAGAACGGGGAGCGAGGGGCGAGGGGAGGAGTCGCCCGTGATCGGGTCCATCCGATTCATTCGGTCTCCTTGATTGTCGGCTCTCGCATCCTGTGTCCCTCCCCCTCCCAAGTTGAAGCTTCAAAACGACGCGCGTTGCCCCGACCCTTCCCATGCAAGGAATGAACGCCCCCTCCGTATCCAAGCCCGCGCGCCGCGAGAACATGCTGGTCAACCTGGCCTGCAACGTCGTCCTGCCCGGCCTGCTGCTCGACAAGCTCAGCAAGCCCGACCGGCTTGGGCCCGTGGCCGGGCTCGTCATCGCCCTTTCCATCCCCTTGGGCTACGGCATCTATGACTTCATCCGACGAAAGGTTTGGAACGCCTTGTCCATCTTGGGCCTGTGCTCGGTCCTCCTGACCGGCATCCTCGGGTTGCTCAAGACCGATGCCTTCTGGTTCGCCGTCAAGGAGGCCGCCATCCCCGGCCTGTTGGCCGTGGCCATCCCCCTGTCCCTGCGCACCCGCCAACCCCTCGTGCGCACCCTTCTCTTCAACGACCAGGTCCTCGACGTCCGCCGCATCGAGTCCGAGCTCGACGCGCGCGCCTCCCGGCCCGCCTTCGACTCGCTGCTTTCGTCCTCGAGCTGGCTCCTGGCCACGTCGTTCCTCCTCAGCTCCGCCCTCAACTACGGGCTCGCGCGCTGGATGCTCACGGCGTCGCCGGGCACCGACGAGTTCAACAAGCAACTGGGCCGCATGAACTGGATGAGCTGGCCCGTCATCTTCGTGCCGATGATGGCCATGATGGTGTTTGCGCTGATGCGCCTCCTGCGTGGCGTCGAGCGCCTCACCGGGCTCAAGGCCGACGAACTATTCGCCACCAAGCCGCGCTGAACCCGGGCATCCGTCCCGCGCCGGCCCAGCCGCCCGCCCCCGCGTCGAGCGGGGGCCGGTCGCCCGGCGGGTCGTTGGCGAGAAAAACTGGCCCGCCTTGCTGGCGGTCGCCTAGGCCTCTCGCCATCCATGCAGACCAAGGCCCTGTCGTTCCTCCTCGCCACTGCGGCGATCGTTTCGTCGCCCCTCCTCTCCCGCCTCCATGCGCAACCGTCCCCGCGTCCCGATTCCCTCCCTGGGCTGGGTCGGGATCTGCACAGGGGTTCGTCGCATCGTCCTCCATCCAGTCTGGGACCCGCCGGGATTCACCGAGGCTCGCCAACGCAACCGCCCACGGCCGTGGCGTGGCATCCCCGGCAGCACGCATTTCTGGCGGCTGCGTCCCTGGAAGAAATCCTGCAACGGTCGAACCTCGTAGACGTCGCGGGACGCGTGGAGGCGAACTGGAACCTCGTGGAGTCCGACGCAGCCCGGGCATACGACCTGATCGAGGCCGCCAGCCTGCGGTACCATCGCCTCGCGATGACGCCGTCACGGCCCAGCGAAGCCCTGCTGGAAATCCGCGTCCGGCACGGCAGGGCGGCCGTGGACCTGCATCGGCTGCTGGAGCGAATCAACCCAGCCCGAGGCACCAACGACGCAAGCCGTGAGCGCCTTGAGACCATGCAGAACGCCCTGCGAAGCCATGCGGCGGCGGCCGCGGTCGCGATGGCCCTGCGGCAGTTGGCATTCACGGATTGGTCGGAATCGACTTGGGACGAGGACAGAGACGCGGACATGGCATGGACATCCGCGGGCATCGGCTCGATGGGCGACAGGAAGCCACCATCGGATGACAGGCTGCCTGTTGCCACGCGCTGGGTCTTTGGGGCGATGCTTGCCGTTGGGCTCGCGGGCTTGGGAATGGCAACGGACCTCCTCGGGGCGCGCAGGTCAAGCCACCGATGCGACGGAGGATGGGTTGCCCACGACGCGGCTCCCGCACCGCCGTTTTAGACGCAACACCCGTCGGCACGCCGGCGGCCAAAGGGCACCCAAGACGATGGCAGGGCTCGCCCCGGAAGGTGACGGCGACCTCGCGGCTTCGACGTGGGAAACATCATGCTTGCAACTCCCCTTCATTCGGCCGAACACCCCTGTCGTCCATCCGGCGCGCGTCCGGTCCGCCTCGCTTCGCAGGTTGTCGATGCACAGGCCACGCCGCAGGACCCGGCGGGTCAGGATGAGCTGAGGTTTCCACGATGAAGAACGTTAGCCTTCGGAGGTTGTTCCGCGCGGCGAGCCTCGTGCTCGTCGCGAGCCACGTCTCGGTGACGGCGTGCACCGGAATCTCGTTGAAAAGCCAGGACGCCGGCGTCGTGGTCGCCCGCACCGTTGAGTGGGCGCTGGGCGACGCCAAGCACAACCAGGTCGCCGTCTTCCCCCGAGGCAAGGCTTACCGCGCCCAAACCCCGGACGGCAGCAACGGCAAGGCATGGAAGGGCACGTTCGGGTTCGTCTCCGTCTCCGCCTACGACCAACCCCACGGGCCCGACGCCATGAACGAGCGGGGCCTTTACGTGGGCGTGTACTATTTCCCGGGATTCGCCGACTACGCGAGGTACGACAAGTCGCGCGCCTCGCAATCCATGAGCGTGGGCGACTTCATGCAATGGATGCTGTCGTCGTTTGAGTCCGTGGCGCAGGTTCGGGCAAACTTGGGAAAGGCCATCGTGGTCAACGTGGAGGACCCGCGTTTCGGGGGCGCTCCCCTGCCCTTCCACTGGAAGGTCGCGGACCCCACCGGTGCGTGCATCATCATCGAGATCGTCCATGGCGGCGAGGTGAAGGTGTATGACGCGTTCCTTGGGGTGGTGACCAACTCGCCCGGCTACGACTGGCATCTCACGAACCTTCGCAACTACATCAACCTCAGCCCCCAAGCGTCCGCCACGCTCACCATTGACGGCACCGCGTTGGCCCCGCTGGGCGGGGGCTCCGGGCTCGTCGGACTCCCCGGCGACTTCACCCCGCCCTCGCGCTTCGTCCGGGCCGCCGCCCTCACCGCAACCGCCCGCCCCTTGCCCACGTCCGAGGACGCCGTGTTCGAGGCCTTCCGAATCCTCGACAGCTTCAACATCCCCGTGGGAGCGACCGCACGCCGCCCGCAGGTCGCCCGCGACATCGAGAGCGCCACGCAAGTCACCACAGCCGCCGACCTCCGGCGACGCCGCTACTACTTCCACACGATGAGCAACCGCGAGGTGCGCATGATCGACCTCGCCAAGATCGACTTCTCGCGCGTGCAGGAACGGCTCATCGACGTGGACGCAGGCACGCGTCACGTCGTCAGGGAAATCGCCGTCCCGGCCGCGCCCTAGCGGTCTGCCTCGTGGGACGCTGGCATCGCGCCGCGAGGGGGATTCCCACCCCCGACCCAGCGCGGGCGACGAGCGGACTTGGCGTCACCGCTCGCCATCGATCCGCATCATGGCCGAAGGGGGGAACGTCGGTTCCTCTAATTGCCCCGGCATGCGGAACGAGTCGTTTGTCCGTCAGCCCGATCGTCCGCGCCCCACCTGCATCCGCGATCCCCTCGCTCCCTGCTTATTGGTCGCGGGGTCGTGACACGACACCGTGCCAGTGGTTGGGGGAGCGGGACGTCCGACAGAGCTTGGGAGGGTGAGCTGGCGCATCCGCCAGGAGTTGAACCTGGAACCTTCTGATCCGTAGTCAGATGCTCTATCCAATTGAGCTACGGATGCGCGAAGCGGGGAGACGCTATGGAAGCCGGGTGCCACGCGGCAAGGTCTTTTTCCCGGAGCCAGCGAGGATTTGTCTCGCCTTCCGCAGCCAAGCCCGTGTGACCCGTATACACGCACGTCCCAGGATGAGACGACGCAAGGAAGGGATGGAGAAGGACGGGAAGGAGTGATGGTGCCAGGGGGGAGAATCGAACTCCCGACCAAGGGCTTATGAGTCCCCTGCTCTACCGCTGAGCTACCCTGGCCACCCTTGCGTGTCTTGCCCGGAACCGGGCGTCGCAAGGCGGCAAAAATGCGCGGGATGCCGTCGCATGAGCAAGCCCGTTTTGCGGATTGCCCGATCCGAGGACGCATGCGCGAAGCAGCGGCGCCCTACGTGACGCTCTGCCGCGACGGTTGCGCTCGCGTGCCGCGACCCGGTGGATGGACAAGCCCGGCCCGACGTGGCCAGCGGGCCCGGGCCAGCAAGGACCGGATTGGACGCAACGCGGCGTCATCGGAGGCGTGCTGCAATGCGTCGCGGTTGTCTGGCCCTCAACGAACGCCATGCAAAAAAAGAGCCACCCCCCCGTCGATGGACGCTCATGCGGATACGCTGAAAACTTTTAATCCATTGATGCCGTGATGGTTCAGAAGATGTGATCCACGCTGGCATTCCGGTTGCTTCGCGCCGACCCAAGAGGCAGTCGGCACGTTGCCATGACTGCACCCGCCCTGCCCGATCCGGCAGGCAGGACGGGCTCTCAGGACCGGAGGAGCGAAGTGCATGAAGAAAGTCGAAGCCATCATCAAGCCGTTCAAGTTGGAGGAAGTGAAGGATGCCCTCCATGACGTCGGCATCGAGGGCATGACGGTCAGTGAAGTGAAGGGCTTTGGGCGGCAAAAGGGCCACACCGAAATCTACCGCGGCAGCGAGTACACCGTCGATTTCCTCCCGAAGATCAAGATCGAGCTGGTGGTGTCGGACACGAAGGTCGGGGAGGCCGTGACCGCCATCGTCAAGGCCGCCAAGACGGGCAAGATCGGCGACGGGAAGATCTTTGTTTCGACGGTGGAGGAGGCCATCCGGATCCGGACCGAGGAGAAGGGCGACGCGGCTGTTTAGGGCCAACCGGGAGAACCAAGCGAAACAACCAAGGCGAAAGACAACGACATGAAGACCCTGATTCGATGGATGCTCATGGGACTGCTGGGGACGCTGTTGGGCGTCGCGGCGGCGCAGGCGGCGGATGCACCCGAACGTTCCGTGACGGAGCGACTGGAGGACATCGAGGCCTACATCAACAACGCGGCGCGCAATGGATCCACGAATGCGCCGTCCAAGATCGCCGGGCCCGGCCCCGGTCATAACGCGTGGCAGATGACCTCCACGGCACTGGTCTTGTTCATGACCTTGCCGGGCTTGGCCCTCTTCTACGGCGGCCTGGTTCGCAAGAAGAACGTGCTTTCGGTGCTCGCCCAATGCATGGGCATCGCGGGGCTCGTCACCATCCTATGGTGGGCCATCGGATACAGCCTTTCGTTCGGCGCGGGCAACGCCTTCATCGGCGACGCCAACTACGCGCTCCTCAAGGGCGTCGAGCCTGGCAACGTGGGGGCAGGCTACCATTGGATCAGCGACTCCATGTGGGCGATGTTCCAGCTCACGTTCGCCATCATCACCCCGGCACTGATCCTGGGCGCGATCGCGGAGCGCATGAAGTTCCTCGCCGTGCTCGTCTTCGTCGCCCTGTGGATGTTCGTCGTGTACTTCCCGTTCGCCCACATGGTGTGGTCCACGACCGGGTTCATGTGCGGGCCGCTCAACAAGGACGCGGGCATCAAGGCCATCGACTTCGCGGGCGGCACCGTCGTTCACATGACGTCCGGATGGAGCGCGCTGGTCCTGTGCATGATCCTCGGGAAGCGGAAGGGCTTCGGTAAGGAGCCCATGACGCCGCACTCCATGACGCTCTGCATGGTGGGCACCGGAATGCTGTGGGTGGGCTGGTACGGGTTCAACGCCGGCTCCGCCCTCGGCGCCGACGCGATTGCTTCGAATGCCTTCACGACGACGACGCTTGCGGCGGCCGTGGCGGGCTTCGTGTGGCCGATGTGCGAGTGGATCACGCGCGGCAAGCCCAGCGTGCTGGGCTTCTGCTCCGGCATCGTGGCCGGCCTCGTGGTGATCACGCCCGCCTGCGGCTTTGTGACCGCCAACTCCGCCGTCATCATCGGCGTCTTGGCCGGCGTGGTGCCCTTCCTCGCCTGCTCCTACCTGAAGCGGATGCTGGGCTACGACGACGCCCTCGACACATTCGGCGTCCACGGCGTGGGTGGCACGATGGGGGCCATCGTCACCGGGATTTTCGCCGACGAAAAGGCCAACCCCGTCTTGGGCAAGGGCGGCATGGACCTCCTGCCCGGCCTGCTGGGCAACCAGCTCCAGGCCGTCGCCATCACCATCGTGTGGAGCGTCGTCGCCACCGCCATCCTCGCCTTCATCGTGAAGGCCATCGTCGGGCTACGTCCCAGCGAGGAGACGGAAATCAGCGGCCTCGACCTCGCCGAGCATGGCGAGGAGGGATATCACGGCTGATTCGGAACCCGGGCTTGGAAGGGCTCCGGAAGCCCTTCCCCCATTGCGTGCGCCACGGCTCTCAAAGGTCGTGGCGCATTCCGTTTGGCCCACGAGAAAAAGAATGACGGCCGCCCCAGGGCACCTATCCCAGGCGCGCCACAACCGCCGTGACGTTGTCCCGGCTGCCCCCGTCCAAGGCGGCTTGCACCAGCGCGTGGGCCGAGGACGGAGTCGGCCCCTCGCGGAGATGATCCGCGATGGCGTGGTCCCAGAGGCCGTCCACGAGCCCGTCGCTGCAAAACAAGAACGCATCTCCCGGCTCAACTGCGACGGCCCCAATCTGCGGCTCGGCGAACTGGTTCCCAGCCCCGAGGGCCTTCTGGAGGATGTTCCGGCGCGGGTGCGAACGGGCCTCTCGCTCGTTGATCTGGCCCTGACGCAGCAACCAGCCCACGTAGGTGTCGTCGTGCGTCAACTGACGGGCCGCCCCGTCGCGCGCAGGGCGGTGATAGATCCGGCTGTCACCCACGTGCGCGAAGTACAGCCAGCCAGGCGAGAACCACCCGAGGCTGAGGGTCGTCTGCATCCGGGCGCATTCCGCATAGCTGCGCCCGAGGTAGGTGATGGCGTCGTGGATGCGCGCGAACAACTCGCCCAGCACGTCCGCATGACCGGCCTCGATGCCCTTCGCCGCCAAGGCAAATGCCCGGGGCATGAGCGCCGTGATCTTCTCCGCCGCGATTCGGCTCGCGAATTCGCCCGCCTTCTCCCCGCCCATGCCGTCGCACACTGCAAACGCAAAATCCATGGCCTCCAACCCCGCCTCGCCATGACGTCCCAGCCGATGGACCTCCCGGGCGTCAAACCGAACGCCCACGAATGCGTCCTCGTTGCTGGGGCGGACGCGCCCCTTGTCCGAGCAGGCGGACCACGCAATGCGGTTGGGCAGGACCCGGCCGTCGTTCTTGGACAACCGGAGCAGGGGGTTGGGGACGTTCACTCGCGGGAGGGCAGCAGGGTTGCGAACTCGAAGTCGATGACGCAAAAGCGGCCGTCGGCATTGCGGTAGGTGACGTTGTGCGTCTGGGGGTCGTCATGGCGGACGCCGTACCGTTCCAGCTCCGCGAACACCTCGGCACGCCGGGCCTCGTCGAGGTGCTCCACCCGTTGGCCGCAGTTCGTCGTGATGATGCGGGGAACGGAGGCGTCGGCTTCCAGCACGCGGGGGACGAAGGGGCAGCCGACGGCCTGGAGATGAGCAAGGACGCGGGCCTCGTTCTCGAAGCGCTCGCGTGCATTCGGGCCGTGGTAGGCCTTGATGACGCGTCCGTCGAACGTCAGGTGAACCGTGGACCGCAGGGTGTCCTTGACCTTGAGCATGGGAGACTGGCGTGTGTTGGCAGCAAGACTGAATGACCCGTTTTGGTCAAGCTGCCGACTTTTTGCCACGGGTGGCACGGGGATTGTCGATGGAAACCATGAATGGCGGTCCGTTTTTCTCCGGGAAACCGGGGGGGAACGGCAAAAACACGGTCTCCCTCGCGAAACCAACGAACGGTGGCACCCTTCGTGCGTTCAAGATACAAGGACTCGGCCCCGTCACGGCGGCCTACTTAGAGACACGCAATCCGACAAAGAAAAATCGTTATGGCGAAGTACAAGCTCGAATACATCTGGCTCGATGGCTACGAGCCCGTCCCCAACCTGCGCAGCAAGACCCAGATCAAGGCGTTTGATGCCTTCCCCACCCTCGAGCAGCTCCCGATGTGGGGCTTCGACGGAAGCTCCACCCGCCAAGCCGAGGGCCGCAGCTCGGACTGCCTGCTCAAGCCCGTCGCCGTCTTCCCGGACGCCACCCGTACCAACGGCGTCCTGGTCATGTGCGAGGTCATGATGCCGGACGGCAAGACCCCCCATGCTAGCAACAGCCGCGCCACGATCCTCGACGACCCCGGCGCGTGGTTCGGGTTCGAGCAGGAGTACTTCCTGTACCAGGACGGCGTCCCCCTCGGCTTCCCGAAGGGTGGCGGCTTCCCGTACCCCCAGGGCGAGTACTACACCGGCGTGGGCTACAAGGCCGTCGGCAACATCGCCCGCCAGATCGTCGAGGAACACCTCGACCTGTGCCTTGCGGCCGGCATCAACCATGAGGGCATCAACGCCGAGGTCGCCAAGGGCCAGTGGGAGTTCCAGATCTTCGGAAAGGGCTCCCGCTCCGCCGCCGACCAGGTTTGGGTGGCCCGCTACCTCATGATGCGCCTGTGCGAGAAGTACTGCGTGGACGTCAACTGGCACTGCAAGCCCCTCGGCAAGGACGTGGATTGGAACGGCTCCGGCATGCACTCCAACTTCTCCACCACCCACCTCCGTGAGGTCGGCGGCAAGGAATACTTCGAGGCGCTCATGGCGGCCTTCGACAAGTACAAGAACGAGCACATCGCCGTGTACGGCCCGGACAACCACCTGCGCCTCACCGGCCTCCACGAGACGCAGTCCATCGACAAGTTCAACTACGGCGTCGCCAACCGCGGCGCGTCCATCCGCGTGCCGCATAGCTTCGTCAACAACAACTACAAGGGCTACCTCGAGGATCGTCGCCCCAACTCCCAAGCCGATCCCTACAAGATCGCCAGCCGGATCCTCCAGACGATCGCCACGGTGCCCCTCAAGTAATCGTCGGACGGTCCACGTGCGCGCTGCCGAAGGGCGACCGCACGGTACTCCTCACAAGGGCGCGGTTGCCAGATGGCTTCCGCGCCCTTTTGCCTCCCGCCCCCCCGCGGGGCGACGCCGGACAAGTCCTTTTCCCACGGCACACCCTGGAACACCGTTGCCGCCCCCGAGTCCTCCGCCGCCGACAACCCGCCGTGAACCGGGAAAAATCCATTGACCGGCGGATGGCCCGCCCGGTTCCCTTGGGTGATGGCAACGGTCCTTGCGTCCCGACTTACGAGCCTTGCGCTGCCCTTGGGCGGCGTGGCGGCCGGGGCGTGACCGAGCCAGTTTCGGCCCCGTCACCCCATCGCCGTCGCGGCGGTGGGTTTTTTGTTGGGATGACCCGCGCCGAGACGGCCGCCAGAAGGGCGGCCGGTTGGAAAACATGAAGAAGCCAGCATCCAGCAAATATCGTCCATTCCCCGTGGTGCAACTCACCGACCGCCAGTGGCCGGGCCGGGTGCTCAAGCGCCCGCCCACGTGGTGCAGCGTGGATCTTCGCGACGGGAACCAGGCGTTGGCGGTGCCCATGAACGTGTCGCAGAAGCTGGAGCTGTTCGATGCACTCGTTGGCTGCGGCTTCAAGGAGATCGAGGTTGGGTTCCCGGCGGCGTCCAACACGGAGTTCGCCTTCATGCGCCGCCTCATCGAGGACGGACGCATCCCCGCCGACGTGACGATCCAGGTGCTGGTGCAGGCACGCGAGGACCTCATCGAGCGCACCTTTGAGTCCCTCCGGGGCGCACGGTCCGCGATCGTGCACCTTTACAACTCCACGTCGCCCGCCCAGCGCCGCGTGGTGTTCGGGCTCGACAAGCCCGGCATAGTGGAGGTCGCGCGCCGCGGCACCCGCTGGATCCGCGACCGGGCACGCCGGATGGACGGCACGCGCATCCGGCTGGAGTACTCGCCCGAGAGCTTCTCGGGCACGGAGGTGGAGTTCTCCCTCGAGATCTGCGAGGCGGTGCTGGACGAGTGGGGCCCGGAACCCGGCAACCCCGTCATCTTCAACCTCCCGGAAACCGTGGAGGTCGCCATGCCCAACGTGTATGCCGACCAGGTGGAATGGTTCATCCGCCACCTCCGGCGGCCACAGGACGTCATCGTGTCCGTGCACACCCACAATGACCGCGGCACCGGCGTGGCCTCCACCGAGCTCGCCATGCTGGCCGGGGCCACCCGCGTCGAGGGCACTCTGTTCGGCAACGGCGAGCGCACCGGCAACCTCGACGTCGTCACCGTCGCCCTGAACCTCTACATGCACGGGATCGACCCCGGCCTCGAATTGTCGGACCTGAACCGCCTCCGGGGCGTGTACGAGCGTTGCACCGGCATGACGGTGCCACCCCGTCATCCCTATGCGGGCGAGCTGGTCTTCACCGCCTTCTCCGGGTCGCACCAGGACGCCATCCGCAAGGGCCTGCGCGAACGCGAGGCCGCCACCGCCCGGGGCGACTCCCCGGCATGGGACGTCCCCTACCTGGCCATCGACCCCGGTGACATCGGCCGCGAGTACTCCGAGGTCATCCGCGTCAACTCCCAGTCCGGCAAGGGCGGCGTGGCGTACCTGCTGGAGTCGGAGTTCGGCATCGAGCTGCCCAAGGACCTGCAACGCGAATTCGGCCCGATTGCCAACGATGCCGTAGACCGTCTCGGGCGCGAGGTCCGCGCGGGCGAGCTCAAGGAGATGTTCTGGAAGGAGTACATCGAGCGGGACGCGCCCTGGCGGCTGAAGGGCTTCGACGCGGACAGCCGCGACGGCGTCGTGCGCTGCCGGGCGCAGGTGGAGCACTCCGGAGAGCCCATGGTGCTGGAAGGGCAAGGCAACGGCCCCTTGGCGGCGTTGGTTCATGCCTTGGCGGACGCCGGGCAACCGCGCATCGAGATCCTCCACTACTCGGAGCACGCCCTGGGCAGCGGCGAGGGCGCGACCGCCATCGCCTACATCCAGGCGCGGCTGCCCGACGGCCGGACCCGCTGGGGCGCGGGCGTGGACACCCACATCGAGCTCGCCTCCGTCCGGGCCGTCTTCTCCGCCCTCAACCGCGCCGCCTGAACGGCGGGCGGCCCGACCGCGGCCCACGCAGCGACGCCGCATGGCCATCGGGAAGGCCTTTGAGTTTTTTGACCTATCAGGTTAAAAAACTCACATGCGTTATGTCCCAAGGCTCATGGAGGAACCGCTTCTCAAGGCGGCCCGGGCCTTTCCGGCCGTGGTGCTCACCGGCCCGAGGCGCTCCGGCAAGACATGGCTCCTAAGGCACCTGCTCCCGGGAGCCAGCTATCACCTGTTCGAGGATCCAGACGTGATTGCCCGTTTCCAAAGCGATCCTCAGGGCTTCTTGGATGGCATTCGTTTGCCCGCCATCCTCGACGAGGTCCAGAACACCCCCGAGCTGTTCAACTACGTCCGAAGCCGCATCGACCGAGAGCCCCGCAGGGTTGGTCGATGGTTCCTCACCGGCTCCCAAGAGTCTGGCCTCATGGCCCATGTCACCGAATCGATGGCTGGGCGAGCCGCCGTCATGCACTTGCTACCCCTGTCGGCCAGGGAAACCCCGAGGGCGACCTTGTTGCGGGGGGGCTATCCCGAGGTCGTGGCCCGACCGGCCTCGGCGCGGTTGTGGTTTAGCTCCTTCCTCCAGACCTACCTTGAGCGCGATGTCCGGCAGGTCACCGCAGTCCAGGACCTCGCCCTCTTCCGGCGCTTCCTTGCCTTGGTCGCCAGCCGGCATGGCCAGGTCCTGAACAAGTCCGATCTCGCCGCTCCGCTGGGCCTGAGCGTGCCCAGCATCAATCGTTGGCTCGACGTCCTCGAGGCGACCGCCCAGGTGTTGGTCGTGCCGCCCTATTTTGAGAATCTCGGAAAGCGGCTCATCAAGTCGCCCAAGGTTTACGTCCTGGACTCCGGCCTTGCCTGCCACCTGTTGGGCATCGAGACCGAGGCGGAACTGGAGAAGTCCCCCTTTCTGGGGAGCCTGTTCGAGGGCTTCATCGCCGCCGAAATCGCGAAGGCCCAAGCCAACGCAGGCCGCAGGCGGGAACTGTACTATTTCCGGGACCAACAAGGCTTGGAGGTGGACTTCGTCGTGCCCGGACCCAACGCGTCCGTGAGGTTGGTCGAAGCCAAGGCCACGCGGACCGTGACGCCGAACATGGCTGCCCCGATGCAACGCCTGGCGGCGGCCTGGGGTGCGGCCCCCGGCAAGCGTGGGGGCATCCAACAGGTGCTCGTCCATCGCCCAGCAAAGACGGGGACGTCTTCCCGGGCCCTCGCGCCGGACGTGACCGCCTTGGCGTGGCTGGATTTCGTCGCCGGTCTTTGAACCACGCGGGATGCCGCAGCTTAGTCCCGGGCGTCGTTCCGCCTCGCCCTTATCGCGGCAGCGTCTCCTCGAGGTCCGCCACCGAGTAGGCGAGGATCGCCAGTGCCGCCGCGCACCGGTTCAGCGCGTCGGGATCCACCTTGTCCGGCGTGTCGGCGTCCGTGTGGTGGAACCAGAAGTACTTTTCGCCCGCCACGCGCAGCGACGCCACCGGGACCCCTTCCTCCAGCAAGGGGCCGGTGTCGGCATCCGCCCCGCCCTTCGTCACCTTGCCCATGCCCAGCCGCGTGGCCGCCAGCCCGCCGACCGCGTCCAGGATGGCGCGCGCGGCGTCGCTGCCGGTGAAGCCGTAGCCGACGGGGTTGAAGGCCCCGTTGTCGCTCTCCACGGCCAGGACGTGGCGGGCGGCCTCATGCTTGTGGGCATCCCGGTAGGCCTTGCCGCCCACGACGCCGTTCTCCTCGTCCGTCCACAGCACGCAACGGATCGTCCGGCGCGGGCGGAGCCCCAGCTCGCGCAGGATGCGCAGCGCCTCCCATGCGGCGATGCAACCGCCGCCGTCATCCAGCGCGCCGCGGCCCACGTCCCACGAATCGACGTGGCCACCCACGACCACGACTTCCTCCGGCGCCGTGGAGCCCCGGATTTCGCCCAGCACGTTGCGCGAGCGGGCAGGAGGAAGGTTGGTGGCCTCCATGCGCATCCTCAGCACGGGCGTGACACCCCGCCGCTGCCAACGCCCCAGCCGTTCGGCGTCCTCGGAAGCGATGGCGGCGTGCGGGATGGGCCGTACCCCGGCCTCGTATCGCATGCCGCCCGTGTGGGGCGTGCGAAGGGAGAAGCTGCCCACCGAGCGCACCAGCGACGCCACGGCGCCGGCCCGCGACGCGGCGTTGGCTCCCGCCCAGCGGAAGCGCACGGTCTCGCCGTAGCTGGTGAAGGGCGCGTTGAAGACGACGATCTTCCCCTGGGCTTCCGTGGCCCGGCGCTCCAGCTCCTCGAAGCTCGCCACCACCAGGGCCGGGGCCGTGATGCCGCCCGGACCCGTCCCCACGGAACCGCCCAAACCCAGCATCGGCAGCGCCTCCACATGCGGGGCCACCATCTCCACGGATTCACGTCCCCGAACCCAATGGGTCACCTCCACGGGCTCGCCGCGGACGGCGTCCAGGCCGTCGCGCTTCATCTCGGAAAGGATCCAGTCAATCGCCGCCTCCAGGTTGGTGGTGCCGGCGTAGCGGGGCCCGAAGCGGTCGCAAAGCTCCGCAAGCCGTTCCCATGCGCGGTGCGAGTTGGTCGCGCGCGCGACGATCTGGTCGGCGGCGGCGGCGAACCGAGGCGGCAACGCCGGCGCGACGGCCGTGGCCCCCTTTGCTGCCGCCTCGCCCAGCGGACGCCACCGGATGTCACGCAGCTCGCCGGTGGTGCTCCACGTTGCGATCCCGAGGGGCGCGCTCATCTCGATCTCGCCCGGCCGCAACGCGATCTTCTTCCCATCGGTGGCCACGTTGGCCACCCGCTCCTCGTCGATCCACGCGGACAGGTTCGTGGAGGTGACGGCCACGCGGACCTTGTACCAACGCCCGCTCTCGAACTTCTTGTACTGCGTGGTCTCGTTCTGGGACGCATCGAGGCCGTCGATGGAGGAAATGCCAACGACCGCACCGCCCCATCCACCCACCACCAACGTCGCGTGGGAATCCTTCACCGGGAACGTGAGCCCGCAGAAGAAGTCCCCGCCCGTCACCCGACGGGCCTCCAGGGCCAACTCGTAGTCCACGGTGGCGGGGGGCTTGGCGCGGTGAATCCCGGTCAAGATGCCTTGGTTGAGGACGATGGCGCCGTCCGTCACCTCGACGTCGCCATGGCCTGCGAATCCGGTGACCTCCCATCCCGACAGGGTCTTGCCATCAAACAACGGCTGCCACTCGGCCCCGACGATGGCGAGCGGCGCGAGGAGCCAACCCATGAGGGCCACGGCCCATGCCTGCACGCCACACGACCTCCCGCGCGTGTTGATCATGCCGCCGATGCTGCACGCTTCCCCCGCCCCGGACACGGCGAAAAGCAACGCGCCGCCATGGAAGCCCACCCGCCCTCCCGTCACCGCGCGCAAAACGCTGGGATGCCAAGACGATCGCCACGGTCATGCATGGCTTGACTCGCGGCCGCCCATGGCTTGGCGTCGCATCATGAAGAGCATCGTGGTGCAAGTGCCCGAGCCCGTTTACGAGGACTTCCATCGGCACGCCCTGAAGTCGGAACGGTTGGAGTCGGACCTCATCCGCGAGGCCATGGAGTGGTATCGGAAGGCGTACATGGGCCATCGGACCTCGCTCTGGGACAGGCAACCGGCGAGCGTTGGAGGCCCCATTCGTCCCATGGAAGGAGACGACGACCTTCTGGGAGACATGATCCATGACTCACGGGATTGACACGGACTTCCTCGTGGCCGCCGAGGTGCGGGAGCATCCGTTTCACTCGGACGCCAACTCGCTTCTGGATGCCCTGCTTTGAGCAGGCCATCTCCTTGCGCTGGCACCCCAGACCCTTGCGGAGTTCATCCACGTCGTCACAGACCCGAAGCGGATGCCCCAGCCTCTCACCATGAGCGAGGCCATTCGACGTGCCGAGCACTGGTGGCAGGCCAAGGAGGTACTGCGAGTATTCCCAGACGGGCAAGCGACCTCCGAGTTCCTCAGTTGGCTGAGCTTGTATCAACTCGGACGCAAGCGGCTGCTCGACACCATGCTGGCCGCCACGATGCAAGCTGCGGGCGTAAAGCGTCTGATCACGAACAACCACCGGACTTCGCCGTCTTCAATGCGTTTGAAATCGTGAGGTTCCACTCATGACATCCGGTTGGCCTCGATGACCGTTTGGGAGCGCCGTTGATTCATTCGCTCGCTCCCCAAAGGCTTGGAATCTGATTCCATGCCCGCCCCAAGTCACCGCGCGCGAAACGTCTCGATCCCAAACGGCCGCAGCGCGCGGTCGTGGCGTCTCCGGGGCTCCGGGTCCTCGACGGCGGTGACGCGCTCCACCAACCCGCGCCGGATCCAAGGGCTGGCGACCCGCGCCGTGCCATCGCGCCCGCCCACCTCCACCAACCGCACGACCGTGCCCCGCCCGTCCTCCGCCTTCTTCCACGTGACCAACGACGCGTGCGCGGGCTCCACACCGAGGAACGACCCCGACTCCGGCGACAACGCGCCCTCGCCCTTGCCCGGCCCCAGGCGGTCGTTCCGCCCAATCTCCGCCACCTCCAGGGGCGTCACCGCCTCAGACCCGAGCCGGTGCGCCTCCACCGGGTCGAACGCCGCCGACGGGCGAAGCAGGTATCGAAAGGCAAAGCGGCCGCCCTGCTCGGCCCGGTAGCCCTCGGGCGTGTAGTTCGACATCACGTAGGAGAACACCCAACCGTTGCGCTCGCCGAACTCACGGGGCCAGCGGCCCCGGGCGACGTCGCCGAGCGTCACCAACGGCGCATCCACCGGGCACCACAGCATCGTCCGGCCGCCTTGCTCGGCCGCGAGCCATTCCTGGATGCAAAACCATTCCCGGCACGCGCCCGGCAGCAGGTCGCGCGCGGGATCCACGAAGCCGTTCTGCGTCGCATGGCGATAGCGCGGGGCCGGCAACGCGAGCGGGAACGCCACGTACGCCGCCTCCTTCGTCCGCACGGCCCGCTTCTCCAGCTCGGTGCGGAGCTCCACCACCGGACTGTCGTCCCGCAGCACGAGCGTCGTCTCGATGCGCGGATGGTGAACGTTGGTCGCCTCCATCCGGGCCACCCAGCCCCAGGGATGTCGGAACACGCCCACCAGCCGCCCGCCCCCGGCCCCATGCAACGCAAGCTGCGGCTCGGGCGACACCGTGCTGTACTGCACCAACCGGTTCGGAAGCGCGTCGGCCCCGGTCACGTACAGGTGCTGGCTGAGCGTCCACGGGCTCGTCGGATCCACCCATTCCCGTCCCGTCGCCCGCTCCACCCAGCTCCGGATGCCGCCCGTGCCGGGCGACAGCTCGATCCGATGGTGCGGCGTCTCGATGACCGTCTCCAAGGTACCTTGGGGAGGCGTCAGCGGCTGGGACATCGGACGCACCGCGAAGCACCGGTAGCCCACGGCGGGCACCTGCCGCGCCAGGAAGCGCAGGCGATGAAACCCGTTGCCTTCCATGACCCGTTCCAGGGCCGGCAACGCGCCCGTCGCCAAGTCCACGGGAGCCCAGCCCTTCGGCACGTCCGCCTCCACCCAGCCATCGCGCGGCCAACTCAGGCTATTGAACACCACCAGCGTCCGGCTCGGGTTGGGAATCTCGCCCGTGATCGCCCCCAGCGCCCGCGCCAGCAAATGATCCGCCGCACGCGCCGCGTCCGTCGTCCGGGCATCCCGCAGCTCCCCTTGCCGCACGCTTTGCAGGCTGTCCGGATCGCTCACGCTCACGTCGGCGTGCCACGTGTGCTCGTCGGTGGCCAAGACGGACTCCCACAGGCGGGCCGTCATGGTCGGGTCCGCCTCGAATCCCGGGACCGCCAAGGACGCCGCGGTGGAGAACACCTCGGCGGAACGGGCGCGACGCATGGTGGACCGGGCCAGGGCCGTGATGCGCGCGTGGGCCGCGAGGCCATCCTCCCAGTACGGGCCGCCATCGCCGCGCACCACGCGGGGGGCCTTCGCGGCATCGCGCGTCACACGCCTCATCGCCCCGGCGAACGTCGAGACCTCCACCTTGGGGAAGGCATGCCGAACGTTCCACTTCCCGGCGAACGTCGCATGGCCCGGGTCCAGCGCGACATTCTCCACCTGCGTGCCGTACAGGAGGACGGCGTCCGACGGATACCCGGCGTGGTCGTAGGCCTGCAGGAAGCGCGGCAGGGATTCCTCGCCCGACTCCACCGTCGGCGGCGTCCCCAGCAAGCTGGAGCCCTGGTGGTAATGACGCGAGTACCACGTCCACACGCCCTCGCCATCCGGCCCCTGCCACAGGAAGGGCGACGCCTCGTGCAACCGGTTCTCGAGCAGGAACGGCGCGCGGTAGGCGTCGCTGGCCGCCACGAAGAACCGAACGTTGGCCGCCTTCAACACCGAGGCCCACGACCACGAATGCGACGGCACGTCGGTGCTCAGCGCCACGTCGAAGGGCAGCCCATGCTCGCGGCTCAGCCGCCGCGCCGGGTAGAGCGAGCGCACGAGGTTCTCCAACGAGGCAAAGCCCGTGAAGTGGCTCGCGTACACGGCGGGCACCTCAATCTCGCCCCGGCGGATCGCCCGCAGCAGGGCCGCATCCCGCGACGCCGTCCGTCCACGCAGGTATTCCTGCAACACCCACGCGCCGTCCGTCGTATACCGGAACCCGGGCCCCTCCCGCGCCAGCGCCAGCGCCCGGTCCAGCGCCCGGCTTTGCACCTCCGACACCTTCGCCGGGTGGTCCGTGTACCCGATGTCGAGGTGTTGGTTCGGCACCAGCAACAGCGTCCAGCGCCGCGCCGGGTGCAGCGTGAACGCAAAGGTGTTCGTGCCGTAACCGTGCCGGACGACGACCCGGGCGGACGTCCCCGGCTCGAACTCCGGCACCGCCACCCGCCACCGCGCCTCGCCATGCGTCCGTCCCGACGGCAACGATGCCTCCCACCGAAACCTTCCCAGCTCCAACCCGACGCTTGCACCGGCGTCCCAACGATCCATGGACACCGTCAGGTCGAGTTCCTCCGACATGCCACGCGCCGTTCGCGTGAAGAAGATCGTGGGCTCGAGCCGCGCCTGGACGTTCGCCGGAGACCGAGAGGAACCCCGGTCCGGCACCGCGCCCGTCATCTCCCCCGGCACGCGCCCGCCCGTCGTCTCCAGCACCAATGCGTCATAGACCATGCCCGACACCCCCGGCCACGTGAACCCGGACGGCTGCGCGTCGTCGCGCCCCGTCGCCGTGTCGAGCGCGGTCAACACGATGCGGTTTCTCCCCACGCGGAGGCGGTCGCGCGGGATGGGCACGCGAACGACCGCCTTGGAGTAGTGCGGCAGGTAAAACACCGCCGGATCGCCCGCCGTGTAGGTCAGGCGGGGTTCCTGGTGATACCACCCCTTCTCGCCGTTCACGTCCGCCTCGATCCGCGGCAGCCGCACGCTGTACGCCAACAGGTGCAACGTCAGGCACGCGCCCGCCCCGGGGACCGACGGCAGCTCAAACTCGACCGTGAACGGATGCGCACGGTGCCCGGCCGCGCCATTCGCCGTGCCCGGTTGAAACGCAAACCACCGCCGGGCCGGGTCGTCCACGTCCACCCGAAACACCGGGTCCTGCGAGGGGTCCGCGTACACGATCCGTGCCTGGCCCGTCGCCGGGTCGCGCCAGTGCGCCAACTCGGCCGACGACTCGTCGGGCCGCCCGATCTGCCAGAGGACGTCCGCCTGCAACCGCGCCACGACCGAAGCCCATCCGAGCACCACCGCGCAGGCCCGGTCGCGGAGCCGCCGCGACGCCGATCTTGGAACGTGCAGACTCATGGGGAATGTCCGAAGGTACCGGGCCATCCCCGAAGCAGGTCAAGGCCGCGCGCCCTGCCGTCCTTCCCTCGTCACCCCGGCATCGGCGCGCCGCTGCGTTCCTCTGCATCGAAGGCGGCACCGCCTCGCCGGAGGGCGGCAGCGGGTAACGCCTCACCATGAAGTCCTCCCATTCCTCGAAGTGGGACAAGGTATCGGCCGGAGGATGGCCGTCGGGTGCGGCGGGCAATGAAGTGCTCATGGCGCATCTCCATCGAATGCAGCCATGAAGGACGGCCCGGCCCGCCGTCGCTTCCCTCCCGTTGGCACCCAAGGGGCATCGATTGCCCGAGGCCCCGCTGCCATGGATCGGGGGACCTTGTGGGCTTGGCGGGCCGCCGTGCGGTCGTTGCGGCGCGTCGTGCGGTCGTTGCGGCGCGTCGTGCGGTCGTTGCGGCGCGTCGTGCGGTCGTTGCGACGCATCATGCGGTCGTTGCGACGCATCATGCGGTCGTTGCGACGCATCGTGCGGTCGTTGCGGCGCATCATGCGGTCGTTGCGGC
>JBJSZF010000134.1:0-3662 GCA_046090125.1 Verrucomicrobiota bacterium | reverse complement strand
CCATGGCCTGTGCCGGGGAATAGTCCGTCCTGACGTAGAAGGGGTTCTCCACCTTGGCCACGATCGGGCCCGCCGCCTCCGACGCCTTGTAGGCCGCCTGCCAGGCCGGGTCTGCCCCAAACGCCTTCCACGATGCCTCGCGCGCCTCACGGCTTGGGTACCTCAACAGGAAGTGCAACCGCTGGTCCGCCGGGTCCACGGGCATCCAATAGCCCACGCTCTCGATCCCATGCTTCCGGAACAACCGCAGCGTGTGGTTCCGAAACCGGTTGTGCAGCGCCTCCGCCCGGCCCGGGTTGATCGTGTACACGCGCATCTCGTACACGCCCCCGCCCGGCCCCGATGCCTTGCGCGGACCCACCAACGGATCCCGCCGAAAGCCCCCGGAGGCGCATCCCCCCGCCACGATTCCCGCCGCCACAACGGCCGCCGACCCGACAAATTCCCTGCGATTCATGGTTCGCCCCCATTGGGCGGCAGCCGATGCCCGACGGTCAAAGGCAAAAACCCCGCGCTTTCGCCCCACGCCCTTCCCTGCTAAGCCCACCCCGCCATGCGCACCGCGATCTACCCCGGGAGCTTCGACCCCCTCACCAACGGGCACCTCGATGTCATCCAACGGGCCGCGAAGCTCTTCGACCGCGTCATCGTCGCCGTCGCCCACAACGCCTCCAAGTCCCCCCTCTTCACCGCCGACGAACGGGCCGGCCTCCTCGCCGCCACCCTCGCCGACGTGGGGGCCGCCAACGTCGAGGTGGACCGGTTCGACGGCCTCCTTGTGGACTACGTCGCCCGACGCGGCGGCTGCGCCGTCGTCCGCGGCCTCCGCGCCGTCTCGGACTTCGAGTTCGAGTTCCAGCTCGCCCTCATGAACCGCAAGCTCAACGAGTCCGTCGAGACCATCTTCCTCATGCCCAAGGACACCTACTCCTTCCTCAGCTCGCGTCTCGTGAAGGAAATCGCGCGCCTCGGCGGCGACGTCTCCCCGTTCGTCCCGGCCCACGTCCGGGACGCCCTGCGCGCGCGCCTCGGCACGCCGCCCGCCCACGGCTAGCCCCGATGGACCTTCCCCTGCCCTCCACGCCCTTGCCCCTCTCCAACATCGCCCCGTGAAGCTCCTCTCCTGGAACGTCAATGGCCTCCGCGCCGTCCTGCGCAAGAACTTCCTCGACTTCCTCGCGGCCGAGAACCCCGACGTCCTCTGCATCCAGGAAACCAAGGCCACGCCAGACGACGTCGAGATGCTCTGGCCTGCCACCTATCGCACCTACTGGAACTCCGCCGAGAAGAAGGGCTACTCCGGAACCTGCATCTTCTCCCGACATGAGCCCCTCGCCGTCCACCGCGGCATCGGCCATCCCGACCACGACCGCGAGGGCCGCGTGCTGACGGCCGAGTTCGAGCGCTTCCACCTCGTGAACGTCTATGTCCCCAACTCCCAGCGCGAGCTCACCCGCCTCGACTACCGCCAGCGCTGGGACGCCGACTTCGCCGCCTACGTCGCGCGGCTCCAGGCCACCAAGCCCGTCCTCGTCTGCGGCGACCTCAACGTCGCCCACAAGGAAATCGACCTCACCCATCCCAAGGCCAACCTCCGCAACCACGGCTTCACCCACGAGGAACGCGCCGGGCTCGACCAACTCCTCGCCACCGGGCTCTTCGACACCTTCCGCCACGTCGAGCCCGGCCCCGGCCACTACACCTGGTGGAGCCCCATGAACCGCGCCCGCGAGCGCAACGTGGGCTGGCGCATCGACTACTTCCTCGCCTCCAACGCCCTCCGCCCTTCCCTGCGCCGCGCCTTCATCCTCCGCGACGTCCACGGCTCCGACCATTGCCCCGTCGGCGTCGAACTGTCGGGCTGACCCCGGGTGCCGCAGCCTCGCCTGGACAGGCGTCGGGCACGCCTGTTAGAGCCAACCCATGGCTGCGGGCGAGGCATGGTCCGATGACGAGGTCCGCGAGGTCGTGCACGACTATATGTCGATGCTGACCCAAGCCCTGGCAGGCCAGCCC
Source organism: Verrucomicrobiota bacterium (assembly GCA_046090125.1). Classification (GTDB taxonomy): domain Bacteria; phylum Verrucomicrobiota; class Verrucomicrobiia; order Limisphaerales; family UBA9464; genus UBA6176. The sequence goes on along the minus strand of JBJSZF010000134.1, from coordinate 1,646 downwards.
TACAACAAGGCCCGACATCGGCGCACCCTCCTCCCGCGCCTTTCTGGGCGCACCGCCGCATCCGTCGAGTTCAAGCACCGCAACATATCCGCCGTCCTCCGCGACATGGGCCACCTGTGGGTCCCCGGCTACCTGCCCGCCGCCAACTACCAGAAGTCCATCGCCGCCGCCGTGGCGTCGTGGCTCGCAGGCAACCCGGATTTCGAGAGCCTCGCCACGCAGGCCGTCGAGCGCCACGCCGTGGCCCGGGAGGACATCGACCTCGACGCTCTCTTGGCCGACACCTCGCCGCCGGCGCGTCGGAAGGACGAGACGGGCGCGGGCCGCCTCGCGGATGCCCAGCGCATCGCCATGCCCATCCGACGCGACTACGTGGCCATCGAGGCCGCCAACCGAAGCCTCGGGCTCGCGGGGGAACGGCTGGTGGTGGAACTGGAACGACACCGGCTGCGGCGCCTGGGCCTCGAACGGCTTGCTCGCCGCGTCGAGCACGTTGCCGTGACCCAGGGCGACGGCTGCGGATTTGACGTGCTCTCGTTCCACCCCGACGGCCGCGAGCACTTCGTCGAGGTGAAGACCACGGCGTTTGCGCCGGAGGTGCCGTTCTTTGCGTCGCCAGCCGAGGTTCGGTTTTCCGAACGTCACGCCCCCCAGTTCAGCGTGTTCCGGGTTCACTCGTTCCGTCAGGCGCCGCGCTTCTTCGCGTTGCCGGGAGCCATCGCGGATCATTGCGTCCTCGACGCCGCCTCCTTCCGGTGCCGCCTGCGTTGACGGCGCGATTCCCGCCGGCGCGGCGATGCACGCCGCCCTCCTCACGGGCTGCACACGGCCGGCGTGACGCCGTCGGGGCCGGGCGTGGCCCAGCCGGAGACGATCGCCTCGCCCTCGGGCGACACGAGCGACACCCACCCGGCATCGTCCGGCCTGCGCACGAGCCTCTGGACTTGGGCCGCCCCGCGGGAAACCTCGGGCGGACGTCCCGCCGCCTTTGCCCTCTCCAGCAGTTGCTTCAGCTCCGGCGTCGTCGTCTCGAGATACGCAATGCGCCGCGCCGCCGCGTCGTCGCAACGCCCGGGCGGAGCCACCACCACCGCGCGCACGCCGTCCGCGCCGGGTCCGTCAATGCCCGCAATCGGCGGGATCAAGCCGCGGGACGCCACGAACAGGCGCCGCGCGCTCTCGTCGTAAAACCACGCCTTCTCGGAAACCCCGGGCTCCGCCTGCATCGCCGTCCACACGCGCCACGCGGCGAACACGACGATCAACGCCGCGCCCAACGCCCGCAGCACCCGTCCCCCCTTCTTGCTCGCGTCGCCCGACATCGTGTCGTCCCTCGGCCGGGTTTAGTGCGGGTCCGCGCGCACGGACCACCAGCAGGCGTTCGTGTTGCAGGGGATGCGTCCCGCGTCGAGTAACTCGCCGTGGCCGTCGGCAAACGAGTAGTTGGAACGTCGCCCGTGCCGGACGGACCCCTTGTCGCCCTGGGCCACGCGGTTGAAGCCCGGGGACTTGGCGTCGCCCAGCTCCTTCCAAATCCACCAACGGTCCCGAGGCCACACGCCGTTCGCGTCACTATGGCCGTCGCCAAACAGGATCAACTGCGACGGCGCCTCGATCAGCGACCATCGGGCGAGGTTGTCCTCGTA
>JBJSZF010000133.1:0-1093 GCA_046090125.1 Verrucomicrobiota bacterium | reverse complement strand
CAGCCGCCCCTGCAACCACGCCACCAGCAACCCCGTCGCCACCAGGTTCGCCAGCGTGTTCCCCACCAGGATCGTCCACAGGAAGTTCTCCGGCCGCGCCAGGTAGCCCTGCAAAGCCATTGCCCCGGGCCGCCCCGCCCGCACCCACGCCCGGATCCGCAGCGGGCTCAGCGCATGGACGCCCGCCTCCATCCCGGACAGGAAGAACGACACCGCCAGGGCGCCCCCGAGCACCCCCCATTGCCAGTCGCCGCTCATGGCACGGCCTCCTTCACCACCTCCACCACCGCCTCGCGCACCCGTCGCTCGTCCGCCTCCCGCACCGTCAGCCGCAGCCCGCGGAACATCCACGACGTCCCCGTCGCCGGGACCACCTCGGCCAGCTTCACCACCAGGCCGCCGACCGTGTCCACGTCCTCCACCTCGCCCAACTGGGGCAGCTCGCGGCGCAGGTCCTCCAGCCGCATCGCGCCCGCCACGCGCCAGCGACCGGGCCCGAGCCGTTCGCTCACGAACCCCGGGGCCTCGCCCTCGCCGCGAATCGGCCCCACTACCAACGCCAGGATGTCCTGCAGCGTCACAACGCCCGCCACCCCTCCAAACTCGTCCACCACCACCGCCATCCCGCGCCCCTGCCGCTGCAACGCCTCCAGCAGTTGCAGCAGGTTCATGCTCTCCGGCACGAACGACGGGAACTCAATCGCCTCCGACAGGTCCGAGTCCGGGGCCAAGAGCAACGTCCGCGTGTTCAGCACGCCCACGACCGTGTCCGGCGTGTCGCTGTACAACGGGATCCGCTGGAAGCCCGCCCGCCGCGCCGTCGCGAGCATCTCCGCCAGCGACGCGTCGTCGCGCAGCATCAGGACCTCCCGGCGCGGCCGCAGGACATCCCGTGCCGTCCGCTGGTCCAGCCCGAGCACCTGCACAAGGATCTCCTTCTCCGAGTCCCCCAGCGTCCCTTGCTGGTGCGCCAGATCGAGCAACTCGGCGTACTCGTCGTCGGACAACCCCGCCTTCGCCTTCGCACCCTTGGGGATGACCACGCCCAGCACGCCATCCACCACCTGCTGCGCCAGTCGTTGCAGCGGCCCCG
>JBJSZF010000132.1:0-3361 GCA_046090125.1 Verrucomicrobiota bacterium | reverse complement strand
GTCGTGCGGGCGTCGGAACGCGTCGTGCGGGCGTGGCGGGTCTTTGTGAGGTCATGTTTGCCTTCCACAGCGTGACACAAGGCCTCAGGAACTCTTGGGATCACGCTCATGCCATCCCCCAACCCATCGGGAGGGTCTGGGTACGCCAAACCCAAGGGCATGCGCCCCCCGCCCCCGCTCCCCGCTCCCCGCCGCTCGCTCCCCGCCCCCCCGCCCATGGCCCGCTGGAGAGCGGAACCCGTCACCTCAGATAGACGGGATTTGAGTACACCCACGCGCGCCATTCGCCGCCCAGCTCCAGCCACACCTCGGCGCGGTACACGCCGGCCTGCCCAACCGCATGCGACAACCGCACGCCCGTCGTGCGGGCGACCTCCTTCCCGTCGCGCAACAACCGGACCTGCCCCGGCAACGGGCTCTCCACATCGATCCGCCCGCCGGACTTGAAGGGTGCCTCGTCGCCCATCCATGCGCGCACCTGGTTGGACATCAAAGGCTCCGATGCATCCAACCACGCCATGCGAAAGCCCCGGGCGTCGCCCATCCAGGTGTGCGCCACGAAGACATGCCCCGCCCGGACGGCGGCGCGAAGGGCGGGCTCGGTGACCTCCGGGGCCCACACGTGCGTGGTCACGCAGTGGAAGGCACGTCGGTAGGGATCCACGTCGAGAAGGCGCGCCACGGCCCCGTTGGTCATGCCTTCCAGGATCCGTACCAGGCCTGGCCGCAGGGCGACGGACAACTCCCGCATGGACTCGGGCTTGTCGATCGCCGTTCCCAGTCGCGCGGTGACGGCATCGACCCGCTGGAGCACGAACACCTGGTTGTGATGGCAATCATTCGCGCCCACGCCCACCAACCGGCGCGTTCGCGTCTCACGGTCCCACTTGTCGAGGTACAACGCGGAATACTCCACCTGCGCGCCCAACACGCCGTCCGGATAGGCGGCCGTCAACGACTGCAACTCCCTCAGGCCCGCCGGGTCAGTGAGGCGCGCCGCGAGGTCCAGCATCCCCACCACGTCCCGCTTGGCGTCGTGGTGCCGGTTGTAAATCTCCATGCCCGTGAGGCCGCGCATGTCGTGGTCCATGCGTTCCTCGGCATGGGAGAGGAAGATCATGCCGGTGCCTGCGCCCACCGTTTCCACAAACCGAGGCGTCGCCGCCTCCATTTCCGTCAGGACGGACCGGTCCGGGTGCGCGAGGAAGCCCCGGCACTCGGAACCGGGTATGAACAACACGCCATTCGTCACCATTCGCCACGAGTCCATGAAGTCGCGCGGCGGACGGAAGTGGTCGCTGAGGAAGATCACGTCGATGCCGGCCGCGCGGGCTTCCGCCAGCATCTCGGGGCGCGTGCCACCGGTGTGGGCGGAGTCCTCGGCGTGGGCGTGAAAGATGCACCGAAGGTCCCGCCACGGCTCCGGCGGCCTCAGCTCGCGACGTTGCAGGGCCAACGAACGGATCGACGCCTCGACGGCCGCAAGGCGTTCGCGGGTGAGACGTTGGCGGGGCGCAAAACGTGCAGGCAACAGGGGCTCCGACGCGGCGGCGGCCCATGCGATCAGCCCCAGGAGCAGCAGCGGCCACGTCGCGTGCATGACCGCAGTGTCTCAGCGGACCACCAGTCCCGCCGGCCGGCCACCCGCACGCATCCGGCACCAGCGCCGCAGCGATTCCACGATGCGGGCCTCCAGCTCGCGGCAGGCCGGGGTCCACTGCTTGCGTCCCAGCAAGGCCTTCACGGCAGGGCGCAGGCCATGGCAGTCCACCATGCAAGGCCCCGAAGCCATTCCCTCGTGCAGCAACGCCCGCAACCGCGGGAAGAATTCCAGCTCTCCGAGCTTGCCCACGTCGGCAGCGATCCCGCCTAGGTCGAGGTGATGCACAACGGCGGCAGAAACAGCCCCGGACCCAGGTCCCGCTGTATCGCCGACCGATCCGTGAGACTGGGCGGGGACCTGGGGCTGGGACGACCGGAGTTCCGACACCTCCACGTCGAAGCCCAACCCGGCCAGGACCCGGACGAGGGCATGGGAGAACTCCTCGATGGTCATGCGAGACCGATGCAGGTCCTGCTTGAAGTAGTGCAAGACACCGGCCGCGCATTGGCGCAGCACCTCCTTGGACACGTGTCCCGGCCCGATGATCTCAAAGGCCAGGTCCTCGGCGGAGCATGGGATGGCCTCACCGTCCCCCTGCACCAGCAACACGCAGTCGCGGCGCAGGTCGATCATCCGCCCCCCTTCTTCTTGGCGGCGTCCGCCTCGCCCACGGCCAGTTCCATCTGACGCTTGTCTGGCCTCGGCATGGCGGCCAGCCGGGTGGCCTCCTCCACGAAGTCATGGATTTCCTCGAATTGCCGGTAGATGGAGGCGAAGCGGATGTAGGCCACGGGATCCAGCCGACGCAGCTCCCGCATCACCCTCTCGCCGATGGCGTCGGAGGGAACCTCGCGGTCGAAGTCGGCCGCGATGGAACCGAGGATGTTCTCCACGGCAATGGCAATGTCTTCCTCGGCGACCGGCCGCTTCTGGCAGGCCCGGCGCATGCCCGCAACGAGCTTGTCCCGGGAGAAGGATTCACGACGGCCGTCGCGCTTAATGACCGTCAAGAGGTCATGCTCGACCTGCTCGTAAGTGGTGAAGCGATGTTCGCAGCCGAGACACTCCCGACGACGACGGATCAACGCGCCGTCCTTGGAGGAACGTGAATCAATGACCTTGTCTTCTTGGCCTGCGCACTTGGGACACCGCATGGGAAACCTGCTGGGAACCGCCCGTTGTGTTGCTCAACACAGGGAACCACAACCGGTTGTGGTGTCAACCCAACGCAAACGAACAAAGCGCCGCCTCGTGCATCCCGAAGTTGTCGGTGCCAGGGGAGAGGGATGCGTCAAGCGGCCCTGTCCCGTAAGGCGGGAGCATGGAGGAGCGGACGTGGACGTCCGCGCTCCGAGCGTTGGGCCAGCCACGATATCCCTAGCCGGACCGATTCAGCCTAGAAACGGCAGTCGAAGAGGATTTCAAAACGAGGAAAGTGCCGTCCCATCAGGGAGGATGGGCTCATGGACAGGAACCCAGGGGCTCACCCTGCGAGTGAGGTCGTGGTGGGCTCGACGCGGCTATAGGGGTAGGGATGGGGCTTTCGCCCCACCCCTCCCTCCGAACCGGACGGGCGGATCTCCCGCATCCGGCTCTCCAGTCGGCGAGTCCCCGCATCGGCGGGACCGACCTACTCAGCCCTGGGCAAGGCTAACGAGATTGCCCATGGCTTCGCCAAGGAACGCTTGCGCCATCCCTTGCTCCCCTTTCGAGGCGGCCAGCATGACAACGGAATCCCGAAGCCGCATGGCCACGACG
>JBJSZF010000131.1:0-1217 GCA_046090125.1 Verrucomicrobiota bacterium | reverse complement strand
GGCGGCGGCGCGCGCTTGGTGCGAGCGGGCATTCAACGCGGCCATCACCAGGCCGGCGTCGGGACGGTTCTGGGACCACGTGGCCCACATCGCCTCGCAAAGGTGGTGTTCGTAGCGGGGATCCGCCTTGTCGAGCTTGGCGGCCCAGGCCTTGACGGCGGGGACGACCTTGCTGGCAGGCAACCCACGCAGCTCGCGACGGGTGCGATACCGGGTGCGGTACTCGGGCGACTTGAGGTTGTCGAGCAGCTCGGGAAGGGACGCCCCGGCGACCTTGGCGGGCTGGACGAGCGGCCGCGCGGGATAGGTGACGCGATAGATGCGGCCGTGCTCGCGGTCGCGCCGCGGGTCGCGGGCGTTGTGCTGCATGTGGCCGATCAAGGCGTTGTGCCAGTCGAGGAAGTACAGGGAACCGTCCGGAGCAAACTCCAGGTCCACGGGCCGGAAGTTGGGATCCGAGGAGCTGATGAGGTCGCCGGCCAACGAGCCGGTGAAGCCGGAGCCATCCTCGCGCACGGAGCTAAAGTTGATGCCCAGGAACCCGATGCTGTTGCACGTCATGAAGTGGCCCTGGACCTCGTCGGGGAAATGGCGGGAGCTGACGAACTCGGAGCCCGACGTGGGACGGGAGCGCTTGGGAACGAAGTCGCCCGCACGGGGGATTTCGACGCCGTAGGGCATCTTGGCCGAGATGGGCAAGGCCCAGTAGTTCTCGCCGCTGGACGCGTCGGAGAGGACGCCCTGCTCCCAGTCGTCGAAGGCGTAGCCCCAGGGGTTGTTGACGTCGGATTGGACATGGCGCTCGAGGTGAAAGCGCTTGGGATCGAAGCGCCAGGCGCCGCCGTCGTTGACGCGTTGCGGGCCGTAGGGGGTCTCGACCTGGCTATGGAGGAAGCGGCCTTCGAGGAGGTAGAACGCGCCGGAGGCGTCGGCGCTGTACGCGGAGATGGCGTGGTGCGTGTCGTGGGTGTCGAAGCCGTGCATGAGGATCTCCATGCGGTCGGCCTTGTCGTCGTGATTGTCGTCCACCAGCAGGCAGAGGTTGGGAAGCAAGGTGCAGCTTGTCGGCAAAGACGGTCTGCTTGTCGGCGCGGCCGTCGCCGTCGGCGTCCTCGAAGATGAGGATCTTGTCGTTGGGCCGGGATTCGCCGGGCTTGTAATGGGGATAGGCCGGGGTGACGGCGACCCAGAGGCGGCCCTTGTTGTCGAATGACATC
>JBJSZF010000130.1:0-2544 GCA_046090125.1 Verrucomicrobiota bacterium | reverse complement strand
CCCATGGCGTCGCAAGAACGAATCCCGGTTGGGCTTACCCCGTCCCGCTTGGCCGTCGGGTCGAGCCCGGCGATTCCGTTGTCATGGCCGCCGCCGACGTGGTTGCATGAGTCTCGCATGGGGTGGCAAGCATCCAACCCGGCACGAGATTCCACTATGGCGACACCTCCTCTGACGGCATCGGAAGTCCAAGAACTGGCCAATGGCCTGGGCCGTTTGGCGCGCAACCTCTGGTGGAGCTGGGACCAGGATGCCCAGGACCTCTTCCACGACCTGTCCCCGCGCGGCTGGCAGAACCTCTACCACAATCCCGTGGCCATCCTCCATGAGGTCTCGGCCTACGAGCTGCGCGTGCGCCTGCAAGAGCCCGCCTTCGCGTCCCGCGTCCGGCTCGTGCTGGCCAAGTTCGACGCTTACCTCCAGCACGACCGCACGTGGGCGGCGGTGGAGGCCCCGGCCTTGGCCGAGCGGCCCGTCGCCTACTTCAGCGCCGAGTTCGCGTTCCACGAAACCCTGCCCATCGCGGCGGGTGGCCTGGGCGCGCTGGCCGGCGACCATGCCAAGTCGGCCTCGGACCTCGGCATCCCCTTCGTGGGCGTCAGCCTTTTCTATCGCGAGGGCTACTTCCAACAAACCGTCAACCACGAGAACTGGCAGACCGAGTACTACACCCAGCTCAACCCCAGGAACCTCCCCATCGAGCCCGTGCTCGACGCCCGCGGCGAGCCCCTCGTCTGCGCCGTCCGCGTCGCCGCCACGACCGTCCGTTTCCATGCGTGGCGCGTGAACGTGGGACGCGTGCCCGTCTATCTCCTCGACACCAACCGCCCGGAGAACGAGCCGCACCTGCGCGACCTGACCCTGCGCGTGTACGGCGGCGACAGCACGACGCGCGTGTTGCAGGAAATCGTGCTGGGCGTCGGCGGCGTCCGGTTGCTGCGGATGCTGGGCCACCAGCCGGGCACGTTCCACATGAACGAGGGCCATGCCGCGTTCCTCACCCTCGAGTTGGTCCGCGAGAAGCTTGCCGCCGGCCTCTCCTTCGACGAGGCCTGCCGCCGCACCACGGCCGAGTGCCTCTTCACCACCCACACGCCCGTCGAAGCCGGCCATGACCGCTTCAGCAGCGACCTCATGTCCTACGCCGCCCACGGCCTGGCCACGGACCTTGGGCTTTCCCACGAGGCCCTGATGAACCTCGGGCGCGTCCGGGCGGACGACGCCCACGAGACCTTCTGCATGACGGTGCTCGCCCTCCGCTTCAGCCGCGCCGCCAATGGCGTGTCCGCGTTGCACGGCGAGGTCTCACGCGAGATGTGGCGCGACCTCTACAACGCCCAGCACGAGGAACAGGTCCCCATCGGCCACGTCACCAACGGCATCCACCTCGTCGGATGGATGAAGGGCACCGTGCGCAAGTTCTGGCGGGGCAAGCACCGCGACCTGCACCCCGGCCGCACCGACCTCGACTGGATCGCCGACGCCAACTCCCGCGAGTTCTGGGCCCAGGTGTCGGACCCTTCCGTCGTGTCGGACGAGGAGCTGTGGGCGCTGCGCTACCGCCTCCGGCGCGAGCTGGTCGAGTTCACCCGGCGCCGCCTGCTGCTCCAGGGCCACACCTTCAGCCCCGGGGACTTCATTGCCTTCGACAGCTTCCTGAACCCCGACGCGCTGACGATCGGGTTCGCCCGGCGCTTCGCGACCTACAAGCGCGCCCCGCTCATCTTCGACCGGTTCGACGACGTGGTGCGGCTCGTGCGCGACTCGGCGCGGCCGGTGCAGTTCATCTTCGCCGGCAAGGCTCACCCGCGCGACGACGCCGGCAAGGCCTTCATCCAAAAGGTCATCCACCTGTCCAAGTACTCGGAGCTCAAGGGGCACTTGGTCTTCATCGAGAACTACGACATCCACGTCTGCCGCATGATGGTCTCCGGGTGCGACATCTGGCTGAACAACCCGCGCCGCCCGCTCGAGGCCTCCGGCACCAGCGGCATGAAGACCACCCCCCACGGCTGCCTCAACCTCAGCATCCTCGACGGCTGGTGGCGCGAGGGCTACGACGGCTCCAACGGCTTCGCCATCGGCCCGGATTCCCACCCCTCCGACGTCGCCGAGCAGGACCGCGTGGACAGCCTCAACCTCTACCAGGCCCTCACCACGCAGGTGATCCCGGAGTTCTTCCACCTGGACGCCGACGGCATCCCGCGGCGTTGGATGGCTCGCATCCGCCGCGCCATGGCCACGTTGGCTCCCGAGTACACGACGTGGCGCATGGTCCAGGAATACACGCGGAAGTACTACCTGCCCCCGGCCTAGCGCTGTGGGGCATCCCGAAGGTGGCGTTGGTCCCCGGAACGTCCTGGCTGGCTGAACACTGGGAGCGCGGCCTTCCCCGGCCGCCTCTGCGTGCTCCCGTCTTGCAGGACCGGTTCGCTCCCCGCATCCCGCTCCCATGTGACCCACCGCTTCGGGATGCACGGCTTGCGCGGGCCCGGGGGCCTACGGCTCCTGCAACGCCTTGAATTGCGCCAGCCGCGTGGGCTG
>JBJSZF010000129.1:0-3153 GCA_046090125.1 Verrucomicrobiota bacterium | reverse complement strand
CTGATCCAGTCGGCGTTTGGCTGGGAGCCCTCCACGCGGCTCAAGGACGGCTTGGCGAAGACCTACGCGTGGATCCACGACCAGATGGCGCCGCGCTATCGCTGAGGAACCGGTGACGCAAGCCCGCGACGTCATCCCGGTGTCCGCATTGCGCCAGACGCCCGAGTCCATTCGTGCGCGCAAGGGCGGGACGCCAATTGCGGCGCTCACGGCGTACGACCATCCCACGGCGCGGCTGCTGGACGAGGCGGGCGTGCCGTTGATCTTGGTGGGCGATTCCCTGGGCATGGTGGTGCTGGGGCATCCGGACACCACGCATGTCACGATGGACGACATGCGGCATCACCTGCGGGCGGTCGCGCGTGCCCAATGCCGGGCCTTGGTAGGCTGCGACCTGCCGTACCAATCGTATGAGACGCCCGAACAGGCCTTGGCCAACGCCCGATTGCTGGTGGCCGACGGCGCCGGCTACGTGAAGGCGGAGGGCGGCCGCGAAATCATCGGGCAGGTGCGCGCCATCGTTTTCGCGGGCATCCCGTTCTGCGGCCACCTCGGGATGTTGCCGCAACACGTGGTGGAGGAGGGCGGCAAGTATCGGATCAAGGGCCGGGACGAGGAAGGACGCCAGCGGTTGCTGGAGGACGCGCTCGCCTTGGAGGCGGCGGGAGCGTTCGCGTGCGTGCTGGAGCTGGTCACGCCACCGGTGGCGGCCGAGATCACCCGCCAGTGCCGCACGATGGTCACCATCGGCATTGGGTCAGGGACGGAGTGTGATGGCCAAATCCTGGTGACGCCCGACCTGATGGGCGGGTTCCCCTGGTTCACGCCCCGTTTCGTGCGACCGCGACTGAGCACGGGCGCGGACATGCGCGCGACGGCGGCCGCGTGGGTGGCCGAGGTGGAGGGTCGGCGGATGGAGCCGCCGCCTGCGCCGGCGACGACGTCCCGACCGTGACGGTCACGGCCCGGTCACGGGTGCCACGCGGAAGAACACGGCCTCCTCGTCGCCCACGACGATGGGCAGCCTGAGGGTGGTGGTGGTGGCAACCTTGGGCGTGCCAACGTCCACCCATTGGAGCGGCTGCTCGATCACATAGGCTGCCTGCAGCACGTAAGCCTGGCCGGGCACGGCATCGATCTCGACCACGGGTGCCTGGCCGGGCGCGATGAAGAGGCGGGCGCTGATGGGCGCGAGCGAGATGGGGACGCCGTCACGCGGCAAGGCTGCGCGGACGGTGAACTGCGCGGTGTTGGTGGCTTGGCTGCCCACGGACACGTACCAAACGCCGGACAAGTCTTGCAGGTCGTTCGTGGTCAGGAGCACCAGCTCCGGCTGCAGGCCCGGCTTGGGGAACGAGAACGTGCGAATGCCCGGCCCGGGCACGGAACCTTGGCCCACCGCCATGTCCACGTCGGCATCGAGGTGGTAGATCTCGAAGGCCACCGAAGGCGCGCCAGCGGGGACGACAAAGCGGAACACGACCGACCGGGCGGGATCCACGGCGCGGCCGACGGGTTGGTCGTCAAAGAGGGTCTCAATGTCGAGCCGGTCGAAGCCCATGGACACGGCCACCGTGAAGAACAAGGGCGCCGGGTCGATGGCCTGGACGCCGAGATACCAGCGGCCCGGGCCGAGGGGCACAGGGGCGGATGCGCTGGTGAGGGCGATGGACTCGACGTTGGTGCCGACGTTGGCGGAGGCGTAGTCGAAGTTGTTCGTGCCGACGAGCGGCAGGCCCTTCTTCACGTAGAGGTTGAGGTCCCCGGAAAGGTCCGTGAGCTGGAAGTTGGCGGTGGTGGCGTTGTCGGGCACGTCGATGGCGAAGTACTGCATCGTGCCCGCGACGCCATTGGTGACGGTGACGGCGACGTTGTTGGTGAGGAGGACGATGTCGGCGACGAACTCCGACCCGACGATGTTGTAGCTGGCGGAGTTGGTGCCGCGGGTGGCGACGGAGATGAACCAGCGGCCGGGCTCGAGGGGAACGGGCGCGGAGGACTGCGTGATGGCGATGGCCTCGGGGGTCGTGCCCCGGTTGGTGCTGGCGTAGGAGTAGAGGAACGGCCGGGGCAACACCGGCGTCTTGGCCAGATAGAGGTCCACGTCGTCGGTCATGGCCGGGATTTCAAAGGCCGCGCCGATGGCGTTGCTGCTGACATCGAAGGCGTAGTAATCGAGGTAGCCAGGCGTGCTGCCATTGCGGGTGAAGGGCACGCCGTTGGCGAGGACCACGAGGCCGATGTCGAGGTCGGCACGAACGGCGAACGGCTGGGGATCCGTGTAGGGATTGACGACGGTGAGGTAGTAACGCTGGCCTTGGGGCAGGATGGGCGGGGTGTTGGTGCCGATCACGAACGGGTTGCTGGGGGCCGTGACGTCGCCGAGATCGCTGCCCGTGGGGATGCCGGAATCGCTGTAGAGCAATGGGAGGTACACGCCCGAGAAGACGGTGTTGGTGGCGGCCCGTGCCTCCAAGGGGACGTCCACGCGGAAGAAGGCGCTCTCGCCGGGGGCCAACGTGCCCGAATAGGCGATGCCATTGGTGAGCCGCACGACGGGCCGGTTCGTCTGCATGAACGTGAGGCGCAGCTCCCAGCTATCGAGCGCGCCCTGGACGCGGCCGCGGTCGTCGGACAACTCCAGGGTCCAGCGTCCCGTGCCGGACTTGCCGAGGACGGGCTCGAAGCTTTCCTAGGGAAGGTAGCTGAGTTCGGCCCCCAGTTGCTCGAGGACGAACGTGTCCATGACGACGCCCTGGGGTTCGCCGTTGGTGGCGACGTGGTTCGTCGTGGTGGCCGCCAAGGCGACGTCCACGCGATTGGACAAGGTGCGGAACCGGAAGTCGGCGCGGATCCAGTTCGTGGTGAGGTCCACGGTTTGGTCGAGCTGGCCGTTGATATAGAGGGCGGCGGTGACGGGGTTCGTGGACGCGGGGTGCGCACGAAGCTGGACCGACCCGCGGAAACGGGTGCCCGTGGCGGACTGGCTTCGGAAGGCGGCCGCGCCGTTGCCCAAGGCAAGGGCTTGGCTGCCCGTCTGCGCGTCGGGCCCCAGGAACGCCACGGCGACGTCGTTGGTGAGGACGGTCCATCCGTCCACGATGGTGCCCGCCCTGCGGATGCCCGGCGTGATGCCCTCGAAGGAGTTGCTGC
>JBJSZF010000128.1:0-1461 GCA_046090125.1 Verrucomicrobiota bacterium | reverse complement strand
CCAGCAGGCCGCGCTGCTTGCGGTCCTTGATGAGAGCGGCGATCGGCTGGTCGGCCATCAGGCAGTTGTGGGGCAGGTCGGTGTTGATCCGGCTGTGGTGATCCCAGGAGGCGTGGATGACTTGCACGACCCGCACGCCGCGCTCGACGAGCCGGCGCGCCAGGATGCAGTTCCTCGCGAAGGCGGCCTTGAGCGGGTCCTGGGTGTCGTCGGCCCCGTACATGCGGAGGACATGGGCGGGCTCGCTGGAGAGGTCCATGATGCCGGGGACGCTGAGCTGCATGCGTGCGGCGAGCTCGTAGCTGGCGATGCGGGCGGCCAATCGGTCGTCGTCCGGATGGACCGCGAGGTGGCGCTCGTTCATGCCGCGAAGCAGGCGGCGCGCGGCGTCGTCCGCGTCGCGCCCGATGCCCGCCGGGGGCGCGAGGTGGCGGGGGGGCGCGCTGGCGCTCATGGGGGTGCCTTGGAACACGGCGGGCAGGAAGCCGGGACCCCAGTTGTTGGAGCCGGCCTGGGGGACGCCCCTCGGGTCTGGGATGGCCACGTAGGCCGGCAGGTCCTGCGACTCCGTTCCCAGGGCGTGCGTGACCCATGCGCCCAGCGATGGAAACCCGTCGAGCACGGACCCCGTGGAGAGGAAGTTCTCGGCCGGGCCGTGCGTGTTGGACTTGCTGGTCAGCGAATGGACGAACGCGATCTCGTCGGTGAGCTGCGCGAGGTGGGGGATGAGGTCGGACACCCACTTGCCCGTCTGGCCGCGCGGCCGGAAGGCGTACTGGGGCCGCGCGAGCTCGCCGGCCGGGCCTTGGAAGGTCACGGCAGGCCCGCCGACGAGGGGCTTCCCATCCTGGGCGATCAAGGCGGGCTTGTAGTCCCAGGTCTCGAGCTGGGACACGGCCCCGGCGCAGAAGAGGACGATGACGTTGCGGGCCCTTGGAACGGCGTGGGGCCTGCGCGGCGCGAAGGGGCTGGCCGCCGACGCGGTGTCGCGCGCCAGCAGGCGTTGCCGGTCCAGAAGGCTGGCAAACGCGATCGATCCCAGTGCATGGGACGCCGTGGAGAGGAACCGGCGCCGGTCGAGGAGCCTTCGTCCGGGAGCGGACAATGCGTGCATGGGGATGCCGTGGCTCATGGGAGGAAAACGAACTCGCTGGCGTTGAGGAGGGCGCGGCAGACGGGCTGCAGGCCGTGTTCCCGGGCCACGGCCACCGCCTCGGCCGCCTCGGCCGCCTCGGGCTCGCGCGACAACGCCAGGACCCACGCCCGCCGCACTTGCTGTTCGAGGCCAACCCCCGCTTCGCCCCGGACGCGTGCCGCGAGGGCGTGGGCCTCGTCCGACGTGAAGCGGCTGTTGAGCAGGTTGAGCGCCTGGATGGCGGTGGTCGACTCCCGTCGTCGCTCGGTGCTCTGGCCGGCGTCGGGGCAGTCAAACGCGCCGAACACCGCGTCGCGCTCCCGTCG
>JBJSZF010000127.1:0-4693 GCA_046090125.1 Verrucomicrobiota bacterium | reverse complement strand
CCCGCGTGTGCACCTTCGTCCTCGCGAACGAGGGCAGCGGCAAGCCGTATCCCTTCATCGGCGTCAGCGAGGGGCACCACGACCTGTCGCACCACGGCAACAACGCCGAGAAGAAGGCGAAGATCGCCAAGATCAATCGATTCCACACCACCCAGCTCGCCTATCTGCTGGAGCGGATGAAGTCGGTGAAGGAAGGCGACGGAACGTTGCTCGACCACTGCATGCTCGTCTACGGCAGCGGCAATTCGGACGGCAACGCCCACAACCACGACGACCTGCCCATCCTGCTGGCGGGGCGCGGCTGCGGCACGCTCCAGCCCGGCCGGCACCTCGTGTTCCCCAAGGAGACGCCCCTCAACAACCTGTGGCTCTCGATGCTCAACCGCATGGACTTGCCCACCGTTCGTTTGGGGGACAGCACGGGCGAGGTCGCTGGGATTTAGCGGCGGCAGGGCCGGGGGACTTCCTGGGACTCAGCACTCCTGACCTCGGACCGTGGTGGGAGAGGGTGGTGGCAATGGATCGGCCAGGGTGGCAGCGCCGTCTCGGCGCTGTGTGAACCGAGAAACGGCAGTTGGGCAGGCTTTAGGCCGCGTGCCCTCACGCGGCGATGGCGATGCCGCATCCCCGGTGCGCCGGGTCAGGGGACCCGGCCTACAGCCGCGTCGAGCCCACCACGACCTCACTCGCAGGGTGAGCCCTTGGGTTCCTGCCCGTGAGCCCATCCTCCCTGATGGGAGGACCCTTTCCTCGTTTTGAAATCCTCTTCGACTGCCGTTTCCAGGGTGAACCGAGAAACGGCAGTTGGGCAGCTTGGAGGCCGCGCCATGGGCAACCTCTCAGATTATCCCTCGGGCGTGACGACGGGCACCCGTTCGTTGGAAGGGTCCCGGCACGAAAAAGGGCGGCCTTGCCGTGGCAAGGCCGCCCTGGATGCGCGCCGTTGGGCGCGTGATGGGCTGGAGGCTAGTAGCGGATGACCAGCTTGCCGCCCTGGGCGCTCACGTTCTTGATGAGGCGCTTGGGCGCGATGGTGAGGTAGCCTTGGTCGCCGTTGGCCGGGAGGTCGGCCGTGATGGTGCCGGTGGCGTCATCGACGACGATGTTGGTGAGGGGAGTGCCCGCGAGGCCGGCCGGGGCGTTGCCATCGACGACCGTGATGATGGGGGCCTTGGCCGTGGGGATGGCGAGGGGGATGCCGGAGGCGCTGGGGCCGCCGAGGGCCTCGATCTCCGCGTAGGAGAGCCGGCCCGCGCGGACTTGCACCGAGCTGACCCACATCTCGCGGCGCTCGTCCTGGTCGCCGTCGCCGAAGAGGATGGCGGTGGGCTGGAGGGCGCGACGCGCGGCGTCGAGGGAATGGCCGGAGGTCCAGTTGTCCTGGAAGATGCCGTCCACGTACTTGACGACGACGGGCGGGGTGGCGGCCATGTCGTAGGCCGCGACGACGCGATGCCATGCGCCGGCCGTGAAGGCTCCGGTGCCGTTGTAGCCGCCGCCGCCTTGGCCGAAGTTGTTGCCCTGCCAGAACAGGTCGCCGTCGTCGCTGTTGTTGAGCGAGCTGATCTGGAGGAGCGAGGCCGCGCCGGGTCCCGAGGGGGCGATGTAGATGTCGAAGGCGAGGGTGTACTGGTTGACCTTCGCGCCGCCGCCGTTGGGGGCGATGCGATGAGCCATGATGTAGCCGATGTTGCGGTCGAGGTCGCCGGGGACCTTCATGACCTTGGCGGGGGTGCCGCCGAGGTCGACGGTGAGGAACTCGGTGCCGGCCTTGGTGAGGCCCTCGTTGCCGTCGAGGTAGGCGAGGGGCGCGCCCACGGTGGCCCCGAGGTCGCCGAACTCGAAGTCCCACTGGCCGGTGACGGTGCTCTCGGGCAACGCGATGGGGATGCAGGCGGCGCTGGGCCCGCCGAGCAGGGCGCACTGGGCGTCGGAGAGCTTGCCGGCGCGGACCTGGATGGAGCTGACGTACATGACGCGGCGCTCGTCCTGGTCGCCGTCGGCGAAGAGGAGGGCGGTGGGCTGGAGCGCGCGGCGGGCGGCGTCGAGGCCGTGGCCGGTGACCCAGTCGTCCTGCTTGATGCCATCGACGTACTTGGCGACGACGGGTGCGGAGCCGGTCATGTCATAGGCTGCGACGACGCGATGCCACGCGCCGGCGGTGAAGGTGCCGCGGCCGTTGTAGCCGCCGCCGCCCTGGCCGAAGTTGCTGCCCTGCCAGAAGAGGTCGCCGTCGTCGGTGTTGCTGAGCGAGCTGGTCTGGAGCAAGGAGGCCGCGCCGGGGCCGGAGGTCTCGACGTAGATGTCGAAGACGAGGGTGTACTGGTTGACCTTCGCGCCGCCGCCGTTGGGGGCGATGCGGTGATCCATGATGTAGCCGATGTTGCGGTCGAGCTCGCCGGGGACCTTCATCACCTTGGCCTCGGCCCCGCCGATGTTGGCGATGCCGAAGGAGGAGGTGGTGCCGAACTCCGTGCCCGCCTTGGTGACGCCCTCGTTGCCGTCGAGGTACGCGAGCGGCGATCCGATGGTGGCGCCGAGGTCGCCGAACTCGAAGTCCCATTGGCCCGTGACGGTGGAGGCCGGGATGAACACGGGGATGCCGTTGGCGGAGGGGCCGCCGAGCCAGGCCGCCTGGGCGTCGGTGAGCTTGCCGGGGCGGATCTGAACGGAGTTGACGTACATGACGCGGCGTTCGTCTTGGTCGCCGTCGGCGAAGAGGAGGGCGGTGGGTTGGAGGGCGCGGCGGGCGGCGTCGAGGCCGTGGCCGGTGACCCAGTCATCCTGCTTGATGCCATCGACATACTTGGTGACGACCGGGGCGGAGCCGGTCATGTCATAGGCTGCGACGACGCGATGCCACGCGCCGGCGGTGAAGGTGCCGCGGCCGTTGTAGCCGCCGCCGCCTTGGCCGAAGTTGCTGCCTTGCCAGAAGAGGTCGCCGTCATCGGTGTTGCTGGCCGAGCTGATCTGGAGGAGGGAGGCCGCGCCGGGGCCGGACGTCTCGACGTAGATGTCGAAGATGATGGAGTACTGGTTGACCTTGGAGCCGCCGCCGTTGGGGGCGATGCCGTGGTCCATGATGTAGCCGATGTTGCGGTCGAGCTCGCCCGGGACGCGCATGACCTTGGCCTCGGCCCCGCCGATGTCGGCGATCCCGAAGGAGGTGGTGGTGCCGAACTGGGTGCCGGTTTGGGTAACGCCGCCGGGGCCGTCGAGGTAGGCGAGGGCCTTGCCGACGGAGGCGCCGAGGTCGCCGAAGTTGAAGTCCCATTGGCCGGCCACGGGGGTGGACTGGATGTCCTGCGGGATGCCGTCGGCGTCCGGCCCGCCCAAGGCCATGGCCTCGGCGTCGGAGATCTTGCCGTTGCGGATCTGGATGGAGTTCACCCACATCTTGCGGCGCTCGTCCTGGTCGCCGTCGGCGAAGAGGAGGGCGGTGGGCTGGAGGGCGCGGCGTGCGGCGTCGAGGGAATGCCCGGTGACCCAGTCGTCTTGCTTGATGCCATCGACGTACTTGGTGACGACGGGGGTGGCGGCGGCCATGTCATAGGCTGCGACGACGCGGTGCCACGCGCCTGCGGTGAAGGTGCCGCGGCCGTTGTAGCCACCGCCGCCCTGGCCGAAGTTGCTGCCCTGCCAGAAGAGATCGCCGTCGTCGGTGTTGCTGGCCGAGCTGATCTGGAGGAGCGAGGCCGCGCCGGGGCCGGAGGCCTCGACGAAGATGTCGAAGACGATGGTGAACTGGTTGACCTTGGTGCCGCCGCCATTGGGGGCGATGCCGTGGGTCATGACGTAGCCGATGTTGCGGTCGAGGGCTCCGGGGACCTCCATGACCTTGGCGTCGCGGCCGTTGATGGCCGGGATGCCGAGGGCGGAGGTCGTCCCGAACTTCGTGCCGGCCATGGTCACGCCGTTGTCGCCGTCGAAGTAGGCAAGGGGGGAGCCTACGGTGGCGCGGAGGTCGTTGAAGTCGAAGTCCCATTGGCCCGCCACGCGCGTGGAAGAGCCGCCGGAGACGACGATGCCAAAGTTCCAGTTGGCGGTGCGGGCCTTGGAGACGGAGTCGGTGTACTCCAACGCGACGGTGTTGTTGGCGGTGGTGCGGTTGGCGTTGGGGTCATACTGGAGCGTGATCTTGCCGCCGCTCTTGGAGAGGGACTGCGGCGTGGCCGGGGCGCCGTTGAAGGTCAGCTTGACGCCGCTGGTGGCCACGGTGCTGGCACCGTCCACGATGACCGCCGTGACGGGGGCCGAGGCCTTGTTGCCATCGGAACCCGGGGAGGGCGTGACCTCGGCGACGTAGGGCCCCGAGGACTCCACGGCGGCGTTGGAGCGGAACACCTGGAGGCCGCGCGGGTCGGAGGTGTCGTTGAGGAGGATACGGGAGCCGTCGTCGGCGACGGTGTACCACTGGAGGGCGGCTCCGCGGCCGGCCTGCCAATACACGAGGCGCATCGGGTACAGCCCGGGCGCGGTGACGTTCACCTTCCACTGGTTCTCGTTCTTGCTGTCGGCCTTGAAGGGCGGCGCGAAGCGCTCGAACTCGCCGATCTTGGCGCCGAAGAAGTCGCGCGGGTTGGCCCCGACGGTGACGACGTAGGCGTCGTCGTCGTTCACGTCCGTGCGGTCGGTGCTAACGGTGACGCCGAAGGTGGTCTCGCCGGCGGGCAGGTTGACCCAGCCGACGACT
>JBJSZF010000126.1:0-4764 GCA_046090125.1 Verrucomicrobiota bacterium | reverse complement strand
TGTAGGCCGCGTGCCCTCACGCGGCGATGGCGATGCCGCATGCCCGGTGCGCCGGGTCAGGGGACCCGGCCTACAGCCGCGTCGAGCCCACCACGACCTCACTCGCAGGGTGAGCCCTTGGGTTCCTGCCCGTGAGCTCATCCTCCCGGATGGGAGGGCTCTTTCCTCGTTTTGAAATCCTCTTCGACCGCCGTTTCTAGGATGACAGCCTGTAGCCGGTGGTTGAGCGAAGCGACACCACCGGAACCCAAATCCCATGAAGCCATCGACCCCGGACGGGGTCGCAGCCGATCCCGCCACGGGCCACGCAGGATCCCGACGGTGCATGTCGAGGCGGGACCCCATGGCACCTTCCATCCACCGCCCGCTGTGCCATGACCAGTAACGGGACGCGATGGAACGACGGCAACTCGTCCAGGGTTGGCCGCCCGCCGCGCACCTCGCCTCCCCGCTTTTCCTGTTCCAACCCCAAGGTGGTTTGAGGACTATCTCAGCACCGCTCCGGTCCGAGGAACGATGCGCTTCGTCCGTCGCCAAATTACCCGTCGCCTGCCTGGGACCCGTCCGCACGGATGGGGCTTCGCCGGTCATTCACCCTGCTCGCACCTCGCATGACCCTCACCCCGCATCAGGCCAAGTACTTTGCCCACGACCTGACCCGTCGTGCGAGCCACGGCATGGACCGGCTCTCCATGGCCCTGTTCGACGCGGCCGTGGACCTCAACCCCCACCAGATCGAGGCGGCCCTCTTTGCCCTTCAATCCCCCCTCTCCAAGGGCGTCATCCTTGCGGACGAGGTGGGCCTCGGAAAGACGATCGAGGCCGCCATCGTCCTGTGCCAGTTCTGGGCCGAGCGTCGGCGGCGCCTGTTGGTCATTTGCCCGGCATCCCTGCGAAAGCAGTGGGCCAACGAACTGGAGGAGAAGTTCAACCTCCCCACGCAGGTCCTCGACGCCAAGACATGGCGCGACGCCCGTCGCAAGGGCCGTTCCCCGCTCGCGGAGAAGTCCGTCGTCATCGTCTCGATGAACTTCGCCAGCCGGCTCCGCGAGGAGATCCAGGCCGTTGCATGGGACCTCGTGGTCATCGACGAGGCCCACAAGCTCCGGAACGCCTACCGCCCCAACAGCAAGGTCAGCCATGGCATCCGCTGGGCCACCAGCGACTGCCGCAAGCTCCTCCTCACCGCCACTCCCCTCCAAAACTCCCTCCTCGAGCTGTACGGCCTTTCCACCCTCATCGACGAAAACCTCTTCGGCAGCCTCGACTCCTTCCGCAGCCAGTACGCCGGACCGGGCGGTCGCATCCACGAGCTCCGCCAACGCCTCGCCGGCTTCTGCCGCCGCACCCTCCGCAAGCAGGTCACCGAGTACATCCGATACACCGAGCGCCGCCCGCTGACCCAGCCCTTCCATCCCAACGACGACGAGCACGCCCTCTACGAGGCCGTCTCCTCCTTCCTCCAACGCGACGACAGCTACGCCCTCCCATCCCGCCAGCGCCACCTCACCGCCCTTGTCCTCCGCAAGCTCCTCGCCTCCTCCTCCTGCGCCATTGCCGACACCCTCGACGTCCTGCGCCGCCGCTTGGAAGCCCTCCGCGAGGAAAAGGTCCGCGACGACCCCGACTTCACCGAGGCCCTCGTCGAATCCGAGGACGTTCACGCCGACCTCCTCGACGAAATCCTGGCCGAGGACGAGCCACCCCAGCCCGACGTCCCGCCGGATTCCATCGACCGTGCCAAGCTGCGCGAGGAAATCGAAATCCTCGGCCGCCTCGCCGCCCGTGCGCGCGAGATCGGCACCGACACCAAGAGCCGTTCCCTGCTCACCGCCCTCGACCTGGGCTTCGCCCAGTTGTCCCAGATCGGTGCCCCGCGCAAGGCCGTCATTTTCACCGAGTCACGCCGGACGCAGGACTACCTCAAGGCCTTCCTCGAAGCCCACGGCCACGCCGGGCAGGTCGTCCTCTTCAACGGCACCAATTCAGGCCCCGAGGCCAACGCCATCTACGAACGATGGCTCGCCCGCCAGCCCGCCTCCGACCGCCCCGATGCGTCACGCGCCATCGACCTTCGCACGGCCCTCGTCGAGCACTTCCGCGACGACGCCTCCATCCTTCTCGCCACCGAGGCCGCCGCCGAGGGCCTCAACCTCCAGTTCTGCTCCCTCGTCATCAACTACGACCTCCCCTGGAACCCCCAGCGCATCGAGCAACGCATCGGCCGCTGCCATCGCTACGGCCAAAAGCACGACGTCGTCGTCATCAACTTCCTCAACGAACGCAACGACGCCGACCGCCGCGTCCTTCAGTTGCTCGACGAAAAGTTCCTCCTCTTCAACGGCGTCTTCGGGGCCTCCGACGAGGTCCTCGGCGCCGTCGAGTCCGGCATGGACTTCGAGAAGCGCATCCTTGCCATCTACCAGGAATGCCGCTCCCCCGCCGAGATCGACGCTGCCTTCAAGGCCCTCCAGCAGGAAATGGACGCCACCATTAAGGCCCGCATGGAGGACACTCGCCGCGCCCTCCTCGAGCACTTCGACGAGGACGTCCACCAACGCCTCCGCCTCCAGCTCGACGCCGCCAAGGCCCGCCTCGACCGCTTCGGCCAACGCTTCTGGTCCCTCACCCGCCACGTGCTCCACCCCGTCGCCACCTTCGACGACGCCGCCCTCGCCTTCGACCTCCACCGTCCTCCCGCCGACGCCATCTCCCCGGGCCGTTACCACCTCATCTCCAAGTCCGCACCACGCCCCGACGAAGGCCCCGCCGCCCCTACCCCGGACCACGGCCACTTCCTCTACCGCCTCTCCCATCCCCTCGGCGAACACGTCGTCGAGTCCGCCAAGGTGGAACCCACCCCCCCCGCCGAGATCCACTTTGACCCCGCGCGCCTCCCGGCCCGCGTCCTCGCCATCGAGGCTCTCCGCGGCAAGCGCGGCCACCTCACCCTCGCGCGCCTCGTCATCCAATCCTTCGACCGCGAGGAATACCTCCTCTTCTCCGGCTTCGACGACACCGGCGCCTCCCTGGACCAGGAAACCATGGAAAAGCTCCTCGCCTGCCCCGCCGTCCTGCGTGGCCCCGCCGACATCCCCGAACCCGTCGCCCAGCGCCTCGCCGCCGAGTCCCAGCTCCACGCCAAGGCCACCGTCAGCCGTTCCCTCGAGCAAAACCACGCCCACTTCCATCAGGCCCGTGAAAAGCTCGAAAAATGGGCCGATGACATGGTCCTCGCCGCCGAGGAGGCGCTGGCCAACACCAAGGAACAAATCAAGGCCCTGCGCCGCCAGGCCCGACAGGCCGTCACCCTCGAGGAACAGCACGCCCTCCAGCAGCAACATCAACGCCTCGAAGCCCAGCAACGACGCCAGCGCCAGGAAATCTTCCAGGCCGAGGACGAAATCATGGCCAAGCGCGATGCCCTCGTCGAAAGCCTCGAGCGACGCCTCTCCCAAGGCACCTCCTCCGAGTCCCTCTTCACCCTCCGCTGGTCCGTCTCCTAGGCCCTGCCCGCATCCACCCCAGCCCGCCCATCCCTCTCCCTCCCTCCCCAAAGGACCCCCCCTGATGTCCCAAAAACTCTCCCAGTTGAAGTCCCTCCTCCGGGAACTCTTCCAGCTCGACCAACCCGACCTCGACTTCGGCATCTACCGCGTCCTCCACGCCCGGAGCGACGAGGTCACCCAGTTCCTCGAAAACGACCTCCTCCCCCAGGTCCGCGCCGCCTTCGCCCAATACCAATCCGCCGACAAGGCCGAGATCCTCCGCGCCCTCGACCTCGCCATCCAGCAAGCCCGTGCCTTGGGAGCCGATCCCGATTCCCTGCCCAAGGTGCGCGAGATCCGCGCCCGCCTCGCCCACGAGGCCGTCGATGTCGCCCAGCTCGAAAACGAGGTCTATGACCACCTCCTCGGCTTCTTCCGCCGCTACTACTCCGAGGGCGATTTCCTCACCCGCCGCGTGTACAAGCCCGGCGTCTATGCCATCCCCTACGAGGGCGAGGAAGTCACCCTCCATTGGGCCAACAAGGACCAGTACTACATCAAGACCAGCGAGTACCTCCGCGACTACGCCTTCCGCCTGCGCCCGGCCGAGGCCCGCCATCCCATGCGCGTCCACTTCCGCCTCGCCGACGCCGCCGAGGGCGAGCATGGCAACACCAAGGCCGCCGAGGGCAAGGACCGCGTCTTCATCCTCAGCCTCCCATCCCCGGACGCCGACTTCATTACCCAACAGCCCGGCCCCGACGGACCCGAGCTCGTCATCCGCTTCGAATACCGCCCCGCCACCCTCCACGACTGGCACCCAGGCGCCCTCCCAGGATCCATTCCCCAACCCGATCCCAAGGCCCACGGCAAGCCCCCCACCCAAAAAGACCTCCTCGCCATCGCCACCCAACGCATCCTCGCCCTCCCCGTTTCCCACCCCGTCACCCAGTCCGGCTGGACCTCCGAGCTCAGCAAGCCCCACACCCTCGCCAACGGACAACACGCCGACTACTCACGCCTCGAAGCCCACCTCCGCCGCTACGCCGCTCGCAATACCTTCGACTACTTCATCCACAAGGACCTCGGCGCCTTCCTCCGCCGCGAGCTCGACTTCTATGTCAAAAACGAGGTCCTCCACCTCGACGACGTCGAAAACGAGGCCGCCCCGCGCGTCGAACAGTACCTCTCCAAGATCAAGGTCCTCCGCAAAATCGCCGGCAAGATCATCGCCTTCCGTGTCCCTTCGGCAAGCGTGCGGGACGGGGTGGTGGCG
>JBJSZF010000125.1:0-6612 GCA_046090125.1 Verrucomicrobiota bacterium | reverse complement strand
GTATCGGTCTGATGCGCAAGCGGAGAGAGGCCCGGGAGCGGGCCGTTCAGTTTTTGTTCCAGCATGACGTGAGCCCGGCACCGGAGGTGGACGCGGCGCTGGAGGCCTTTTGGCACAACACGCGCCTGAATGCGGTCCTGGAGGCGCACGGCCCGACGTGGGGGGAGAAGGTGGAGCTGCCGGCGCCGACGGCGGAGGAGACGGCGACACGGGTGTTTGCGGACACGTTGGTGAGGGGGGTGTTGCAGCACCGGGAACAGTTGGACGAGGTGATCCGGAAGCACGCGAAGAACTGGGACCTGCACCGGATGGCGGTGGTGGACCGCAACATCCTCCGCCTGGCGATCCATGAGATGCTGCACCGGGAGGACATCCCGCCGGTGGTTTCGATCAACGAGGCGGTGGACATCGCGAAGAAGTTCTCGACGCAAGAGAGCGGCAAGTTCGTGAACGGGATCCTGGACAAGATCAAGGGCGAGGTGCTGCGCCCGGCGCGGACGGCGAAGGACGCGCAGGCCTCGTGAAGACGGCGGACCTGCACCTGCACACGTTCTTCTCCGACGGGACGTTCAGCCCGGAGGAGGTGGTGTCGCGCGGGGTGGCGATGGGGCTGGGGGTGCTGGCATTGACGGACCACGACACACTCGAGGGGTGTGAACGGATGGGGCGTGCGGCGGCGGCGGCCGGGGTGGAGTTTGTGCCGGGGACGGAGCTGACGGCCGAGGTGGAGGGCAAGGAGGTGCACGTGCTGGGCTACTGGCTGGACGGGGCCCACGCGCGGCTTCGGACGGAGCTGGCGAGGTTCCAGGGGGTTCGGCAGCGGAGGATCGAGGAGATGGTGGAGGGCCTGCGGAGGGCGGGGGTGCCATTGGAGACGTCGGCGGTGATGGATGTGGCGCGGTGCTCGTCGCCGGGGCGTCCGCATGTGGCTCGGGCCCTGGTGGCGGCGGGGCATGCCACGGACTATGACAACGCCTTCGAGCGATACCTGAAGAAGGGGCGCGCGGGTTGGGTGCCGAAGGCGCGGATGACGGTCGAGGAGTCGGTGGGGTTGATCCGTGAGGCGGGGGGAGTGGCGGTCCTGGCGCATCCGGCTTTGTACCGGGACGACGGGCTGGTGGGGCGGGTGTTGAGGATGGGATTGGACGGGGTGGAATGCTGGCACACGCGGCACTCGGAGGCGGATGCGGCCCGGTATGCACGGATGGCGGAGGCGACGGGGTTGGTGGCGACGGGCGGGTCGGATTGCCACGGGATGGCGAAGATGGAGCCGTTGATCGGGCGGGTTCGGCTGCCGTATGAGAACGTGGAGCGGCTTCGTGGGCGGCGCCGATGACGGCCGATGCCCTGGCACGCGGTGGCTTTCAGATGGATTGAAAACGAGGGAAACATGGGATTCCTAGACAAGCTGAAGTCGGCGATCTCGCGGACGACGTCGGTGCTGGCGCACGAGATCCAGAGGATCGTGACGCGGTCGCCGCGTTTGACGGGGACGAGCCTTGAGGAGTTGGAGGCGGCGTTGCTGGGGGCGGACCTTGGGTTGCCGATGGCGCGGCAGATCGTGGGGGCGGTGAAGCAGGCCTACGAGACGCAGGGCCGGGCGGGCGCGGACGTGTTCGAGATTGCGGCGCGGGAGGTGGAGAAGGCGATGTCGGCGGGGGCGGCCCCGCTGGCGGTGCGGCCGGAGGGGGTGACGGTGGTGTCGTTGGTCGGGGTGAATGGGACGGGGAAGACGACGACGTGCGCGAAGCTGGCGCACCTGGTGCGCGGGCAGGGGCACGGGGCGGTCTTGGCGGCGTGCGACACGTTCCGGGCGGCGGCGGTGGAGCAGTTGAAGCTGTGGGGCCAGCGGCTGGACGTGCCCGTGGTGTCTGGGCAGCCCAACGCGGATCCGGCGGCGGTGGCGCATGACGCGATCGGGGCGGCGATGGCGCGTGGGGCGCGGTACTTGTTCGTGGACACGGCCGGGCGGTTGCACACGAAGCACAACCTGATGCAGGAGCTGGCGAAGGTGCACCGGGTGATGGACAAAAAGCTGGCGGGTGCGCCGCACGAGGTGTTGCTGGTATTGGATGGATCGAGCGGCCAGAACGCGGTGAACCAGGCGCGCGAGTTCAACAAGATCTGCCGCCTGACGGGGTTGGTGGTGACGAAGCTGGACGGGACGTCGAAGGGCGGGGTGGTGGTGGCGATCCAGCGGGAGCTGGGGATCCCGGTGAAGTTCATCGGCGTGGGGGAGCAGCCGGACGACTTGCAGCCGTTTGTGCCGCGCGAGTTCGCGGAGGCGCTGTTTGAGGTGAAGGGGTAGGGATTTCGGGAAGCGGGGAGCGGGAAGCGGGGAGCGGGCGGGGAAAACGGCGGGCGCCGGGGTGACACACGGTATTGCACCGCCGGCGCCCGCCGCAGTGCCCACGCCCACTCGGGCGGAGCTTGTTTTTTCTACGCGGGAAAGCCGCCGTCGCCAACAACGGAATCGTGACGTTCTTGGGTCTGTTGGAAGGTTATTCGCTCACCGTGATGGAGCGCTTGTCCTGGCGGGAAAGCGCCTCGCGGATTCGGGCGAGGTCCGTGCCTCCGTCCGGGGCTTGAATGCATTCTGGTCGGGGGGCCTTGGGCGCTTCGGGGGTGGACTTGGGCAGGGACTCCACGAGCTGCTGGGCGAGGGCCGCACGACGGACGGCGGGTGCGAGGAAATCGTATGGGAGTTGGCCCATCCCGGGCTGGCTGCGAAGGGAACGAGCGGCGACAAAGCGGACGGGGCCATAGTCGTCGGCGAGGGTGGCGGCGAGGAGGGGCTGGACCCAAGGGCCACCGCCGGTGGTCATGGCGGGCTGCCAGCCGAGGTGCCACGCGGCGATGACGCGTTGGGCGGCGTGGCCTTCGAGGAGCCATTGGGCCAGCGCGGAGGTGTTAGTGGCGGATGACGGCAGCGTGACGGGGGCGTGCTGGTACCATTTGCCGAGATGGTCCTGGGTCCACGCGAGGGACCGGTCGATGTGGCAGAGGTTGCAGGCGTTGGGGGGGCCGCCTTCCGAGATGGGAGCGACCCGGGGGGAGGAGACGCGATGGTTTCGAATGGCCTTGAAGAGGGCGTAGGAGGTGTGGGGCATGTGGCAGTTGAGGCAGTCGCTGCCGGGGGAACCCGCTGGGTGGTGGGTGTGGGAGGCGATGTCGGCGTTGTAGCGGGGTTCCTTGTGGCATTGGGTGCAGGCCTCGGGGCCGGTGCGTCCGGGGCGGAGCTGGTCGTTGGGATCGCCCTCGTGCATGGAGTGGCAATCAAGGCAGGACATGTTGCCCTTGGAGGTGCAGCCGGACTCGCGCATGGCGGAGAACTCGCGTCCGCCGGCGAGCATCTGGCCGTCGGGCCACCAGCGGCGCTCGAAGAAATGGGGGTTGCTGCGCAGCTCGGCGGCGGCCTCGCCGGTGGGGTTGCGTCCGGGGTGGCGTGGGTAATGGCGCGTGCGCTCGATGGGTTCGCCGGGGCGAAAGAGGTTGCCCTTGCGAGCGAACTCCATGGCGAACTCGTCCTTGTGGATGAAGACGCCGTGGCATTGGCCGCAGACCTCGTTGGCGCGGGCGGGGGGGAGCTTGGCGGGGTTGACGATGGGGTCGGAGGCGGGCTGTGCGTCGCGCGGGAGGGATCGCCGGAGATCGACGTGGGCCTTGGCGGGGCCGTGGCAGGACTCGCAGGAGATGCCCAGCTCGGCGACCTGGGTGCGGAGCTGGCCGGAGGCGTCGTCGAGGCCGGGGTTGCCCCCGGTGCTATGGCAGAGGATGCAGTGGTGGTTCCATTGGGTGACGAAGCGTTCCGGGTCGTCGGGGCCATGGAGGAAGGCGGCTTCGCGAGGGATCCACTGGCCGGTTTCGCGGAGGAAGACGAGGGGCAGGGTCTGGAGGATGCCGGGGTGTCTCGGGCTGGGGACCCAATAGGTTTGGTAGTGATGGGAGCCGGTGGCCATGACGACGGGGAGCTTGACCCGTGGGAGGCGGGCGGGTGGCGCCTGCTTGCGTCCTTGGACCCAATACATGAGCTGGTCGGGGTCCGGCCCCTCCGACCAGAACGTGTCATCCTCGTGGGAAAGCCGGTAAGTGTAGCCGCCGGACTCGACGACGGCGCCGCTGAAGTTGCCGAGGACGGCGTTGGTTTCCATGCGTTGGGTCATGGTGCGGTGGTAGGAGCGATGCCATGAGGCGTGCTCGTCCTTGTGGCACTCGGCGCACGAATGGGAACCGACGTAGCCTTCGGTGACGGGGGCGGCCTTGGCGGCGCGTTGGCCGGCCTTGGCGAGGAAGGCGGGAAGGGAGATGGGGGCGGAGTTGGTAAGGGGCGACTGCGCGTGGGCGGCGAGCAGCAGTGCGGGGAGGGGGACAAGCCGTGCCAGCAGGGCGAGCAAGCTGCGACCGCGGGGGATCATGCGACGATGGGGCCATGAAACCGTTTCGGGCGCAAGGAGGCGGGGTGCCAACGGGGTGACGGGTTGTACCGGGCGCTGCGAACGGATGCGTGCCCGGTGCAGGCACGAAAAAGGGGGCCGGGCTTGAGCCCGGCCCCCCGTGTTGCGCCCCGGTCCGACCGCATGGGTCGGCGGGTGCCCTAGGGTGTTGCCTAGTAGCGGATGACGAGCTTGTTGCCGACCTTCTCGACGCCCTTGATGGAGCGGGCGGGGGAGATGGTCAGGTAGCCGAGGTCACCGCTGGCCGGGAGGTCGGCGGTGATGGTCTTGGCGGCTTCGTCGATGACGACGTTGGTGAACGTGCCGCCGCCGAGGCCCGCCGGGGGCGTGGTGCTGACGGTGGTGGACTCGGCCTTGGCGAGGACGCCTTGGCCGGCCGCGCCGCGGTTGTACACGGTGGCGACCTCGGCGTCGGTGAGGGCGCGCTTCCAGACGGCGACCTCGTCGAGGTCGGCGTTGAAGAACACGCTGCCGCCATCGGTGTAGGTGCCGGTGCCATCCTGGCCGACATTGAGGGCGAGGTTGTCGGTGTCGAGAACCTGGCCGGCGTTGGCGGTGATGTCGGTGGAGTTGATCTTGACGCCATCGACCCAGGTCTCGGCGAAGGCATTGCGATCGAGGGTGATCACGATGTGCTTCCAGGCCTGGTTGGCGAAGACGCCGGCGGCGGAGTCAAAGTCCTTCCGGGACCCGCCGACGGTGTTGAGGTTCCACTGGATGCGGTTGTCGCCGGCGGTGGCGGCGACGAAGCCGACGTTGCCGCCGGAGTTCCAGTTCTTGTTGCCGACGAAGGAGGGGTCGCCGGTGTTGGAGTTGAGCTTGGCCCAGAAGGCGATGGTGGCGCTGTTGGTGCCGAAGAGGACCTGGCGGCCGAGGGAGACGTAGCTGAACTCGCCGGCCTGGGTGGTGCGGACATTGACGGCCTGTCCGACCTTGCCGGCCACGAAGGACGGGGTCCCAACGGCGGTGCCATTGACGCCCTTGGAGGAGGCGTCGGCGAGGGTGCCATCGAAGGGCAGGTAGGTGGCGAGGCCATCGGCGATGGGGTCATACCCGGCGGGGTCGGCGGACACCTCGATGTTGTCGAGGGCCCACCACCAGTTGTTGCCGGCGTCGATGTAGCCAAAGGTGATGGTCATCGTGCTGGCGTTGGCCGGGTTGTTGATGCGGACCGCGACGCTCTCGTTCTGGGCGTCGGGGTGGAAGTTCGGGTCGGCGGAGTCACCGGTCCAACGGAGGACCTCGGTGGCGGCGCCGCCGTCGAAGGCGACGCGGATGACGGCCTTTTGGGGGGCCTCGGGGCGCCAGCTCGAGTCGAACTTGAGGAGGACGGAGTTGGCATTGAGCCCGGCCACGTTGATGGGCTTGGTGGCGAGGAACGTGTTCATGTTGCCCGGCTTTTGGCGGGGCTGGTCGTCCCACTCGTCACCGTCGGCGATGGCGACGGCGCCGTTGCCCTTGGTGAACTGGGTGCGGGTTTGGTCGCCACAGGTGGCGGCCCACCAGCGGGGATCCGCGAAGCTCCATCCGGCCCACTCCACGACGCCGTCGGTGGTGGGGTCGCCGAGGCCGACCATGCCGGAGTTGTCGATGGCCCAGCCGGAGGGCGGGGTCTTGGTGACGACGGCTTCCTTTTGGCCACCGGAGCCGGTGACGATGCCTTCCTCGACGTTGGGACCGAGCGGGAGCCCGTCGAAGTTCTCGATGAGGAGAACCTTGGAGCGGGACCGGGCGACGACGGAGACGACGGCGGGGAGGGAGGTGTTGGTGCCGCCGGCATTGGAGACGGTGGCGGTGTAGGAGCCTGCGCTGGCGGCGCTGACCTTGGAGAGGATCAGGCTGGACTTGGTGGCACCGGGGATGGCGACGCCATTGCGATTCCATTGGAACGAGATGGGGTTGTCGCCGTTGGCGGCCACGGAGAGGACGTAGGAATTGCCCTCGACCAGCTCGGCTCCCTTGGGTTGGGAGGCGATGGTGGCGGGGATGCTGGTGAGGGTGGGCTCACCGCCGGGGCGGAGCCTGTAGGCCTTGAGTGCACCGGTCTGGCTGCCGCCGACGAGGGCGGGGTTGCCGTTGGCATTGACGGTGTACCACTCGACGGACGCCCCGCCGCCGCCCTCGTACCAGAGGAGGCGGAAGAGATAGACGCCGGCCT
>JBJSZF010000124.1:0-2594 GCA_046090125.1 Verrucomicrobiota bacterium | reverse complement strand
CCGTGACCAGCAGCAGGAACACGAGTCCCACCATGGCCGCCGGTTGACGGCGGAAACGCCTCAGAGCCAGGCGGCCGGGACTGGAGGCATCCGCGTTCATGAGCGCACGCGCGGATCCAGCCAGCGCAGCAGGAGGTCCGTCCCCAGGTTCAAAACCTGCAACAGCAGCGAATAGAAAAGGACCATGCCCATCATCATCGTGTAGTCGCGGCTGAAGAAGCTGTTGATGAAGAAGGCTCCCGTCCCCGGCACCTGGAAGATGCGCTCGACGACGAACGAGCCCGTCAGCAGGTCGGCCAGCATGGGACCGGCATACGACACCACGGGCAGCAACGCCGGCCGCAGCGCGTGCCGCAGCACGAGGCCCGTTGGCGACACCCCCTTGGCACGAGCCGCCACCATGAACGGCGCACGGAGCACTTCCGAGAGTCCCTCGCGAAACAACCGTCCCACCCGCGCCCCAAAGTACAACCCCAGCACCAGGACCGGGAGCACCGCATGGGACGGGGATCCCCACCCGGCCACGGGCAACCACCCGAGCCACAACGCCAGGCCCAGCACCAACAGCGGCGCCAGCACGAAAGTCGGGATGCACACGCCCACCACCGCCAACACCGAGCCCATCCAGTCGGGCCATCGACCACGCCACAACGCACCGGCCATTCCGACGGGAAGCCCAATTCCCATCGCCACGGCGAACGCCATGGCCCCCAATGCCATCGAGACCGGCAGCGCCTGCCTGAGGATGTCGTTGACGCCGTGATGCCGATACTTCAGCGAGGGTCCGAGGTCGCCTTGGGCCAGCCCACCGAGGTAGCGCGCATATTGCCTCCACAGAGGCTCGTCCAAGTGATACCGCGCGCGCAGCGCAGCCTCGACCTCCTTGGAGGCCGGCGCACGCTCCCGGTCAAACGGCCCGCCGGGAGCCGCGCGCATCAGGAAGAAGGCGAGCGTCGCAACCAGCCACACCAGGACGGGGATGGCCAGCAGTCGTCGAAGCAGTGCGGTGGCGTCCATCGTTCAGGGGCGGCGCACCCGGTGGATGGCCCAGAAGGGATGCTCGTCGAGCACGTTCGGATGCACGCCTGCGACCCGGTTTGTGTCGAGCGCGTAGAATCCCACGTAGGAGTACAGGGGCACGATGGGCGCGCCCTCCCGCAGCAGGCGCGCCTCCGCCTCCGCAAGCAGCCCGAGCCGACGCTCCCGCTCCAGCGTGGCGTTGGCCCGGTTCACGAGCTCGTCGTAGGCCGCATCCCGCCATCCCGTCCGGTTGTTGCCGCCCTCGGACAGGAACAGGTCGAGGAACGTGTTCGGGTCGTTGTAGTCGCCAATCCAGGAGCTGCGCATCAGGTCGAAGTCGAGGCGCGACATGTTGTTGAGGTACGTCTTCCACTCCAGCGGCCGAAGCTCCATGCGCAGCCCCAGGACGTCGCGCAGGGCTGATTGCAACTCGACGGCGATGTGTTCATGCAACCGCGACTCGGCGTTGTACGAGTACTCGAACGGGCGGAAGTCCTTGCCGCCGGGGTAGCCCGCATCGGCCAGCAGGCGCCGCGCCGCATCGGGGTCTCGCTCAATCCCCGAGGGCGGCCGATAGCCGCCCACGCCGGCCGGGACCAAGTGCGAGGCCGGCGGCTCCCCCATGCGCGTGATGCGCGTCACGATCCGTTGCCGGTCCACGGCCATCGCGATCGCCCGGCGCACCCGCGGGTCGTCAAACGGCTTCCGGGTCGTGTTGAAGCGGACGAAGTACGCCCCCAGGTACGTGTAGGCATGGAAGTCCGCCCGCCTCCGAAGCGCCTCGGCCAGCTCGGAGGGGAACATGTCCTTGTCCAAGATGAAGTCGATGTCACCCACGAGGTATTGGTTCAGCGCCGTGTGCGCGGAGTCCCCGGCGAGCACGTCGATCGTGCCGGCCCGGACGCTGGCCACGTCCCAATAATGCGGGTTGCACCGAAGGCGAATGCGGTCGTTCACCCGCCACGACGCCAACGTGTAGGGGCCCGAGCACGGCACGCCAGGCTGGAGGATCCACCGGTCCCCGCCCCGCTCCACCGCGTCCCGACGGATGACGGCGAAGACGCGCGACGCCAGCAACTCAAGGAAGAACGGCGTGGGATGCCGCAGGCGAATCGTCACCTCGCGGGCGGACGGGGCCTCGACCCCGAGCTTCGTCAGGTCACGCTCCGTCCCGGTGCAAAGGGCCTCGCCATTCTCGATGTAGAAGTACTGGCTGGCGTAATCAGCCCCGGTCGCCGGGCTCACGGCGCGCCGGCACGACCACACGACGTCCTCGGCCACGATGGGACGGCCGTCCGACCACACGGCGTTCGTGCGCAGTTGGAACGTGTAGAGGCGTCCATCGTCGGAAACCGTCCACGATGCCGCCAAGCCGGGGATGGCGTTGCCCGTGACTGGGTCATATCGGGTGAGGCCCTCGAACAAGGCAGACGCCACGCGGCCGTCCGCCTGCCCCGTCAGCAGGTGCGGGTCCAGCGTCTCGGGCTCGCGGCCGTTGTGGAGGACCAGGTCGGCGCGGGGCGCAGGACGGCACGAGGCGAACCCGAGGAGGGCGAGGAGAAGGACTGGAAAGC
>JBJSZF010000123.1:0-4971 GCA_046090125.1 Verrucomicrobiota bacterium | reverse complement strand
GGGAGCTGGCTTGCGGTGCCGGAGGCGACGAGGCGGCCGTTGACATAGAGGGCGCCCGAGCGGTCGGCGTTGATGACGGCCGCGACATGGGACCACGTGTTGAGCGGGAGTGCGTCGGGCGCGGTGAGCGCAAGGACCGCGCTTCCGGCACGGTTCACGATGAACTGGGGCTTGCCGGAGGTCACCTCACTGCTGACCAGGAGGATGTTGTCGCTACTGCCGCCGTAGTCCACCAAGCGGGCGGATTCCGAATAGCTAGTGGGCCGGACCCACCCTTCCACGGTGAAGGCCCCGGTCACGGGGACGGTGGAGCCCATGGACAAGAAACTCCCGCTCGCGCCATCCGACCATGCGGACGACGTCCTGGGAGGTGTTGAGGAAGGTGCGACATCGAACTCGACGACGCCGGAGCGGGTGAGGATGCGGTTGTTGCCGCTGACATCAGCGAGGGCGGACTGGCCGGTGGCTCCGAACGGATAGGCTCCGAGGAGGCCGGTGACGGCGCTCGAAATGGAGCCAGCCGCCATGTTGGCCTGGATTTGCGCCTGGGTACGGGCGGTGTTCCAGACGCGGACATCCCCGATGGATCCCTTGAAAAAGGTGGTTCCGCCGTAGTTGTCCAAGCCGATGCGGTTGGAGGCGAGGTTGTAGCTGGTGGGCACTCCGGAGCCGGCGACGGAGGCCGCCTCGACGCCATTGACGTAGAGCTTCATCGAGCGGTCCGCCCCGATGACGCCAGCGAGGTGGGTCCACGTGTTCAAGGGCAGCGCATCGGTGGCAACGATGGCTCCCGCATCGCCCCAGCCCGAGAGCACGTGGAGGGAGGGCCGCCCACTACTACCACTGCTGGTGAGCAAGTTGATCATGGTGCCATTGCCGTCCGCCAGATCCACGGCCCGCGCCCATCCCACCAGTTCGGTGGGATACACCCACGTTTCCACCGTGATGGGCAGGGACACGGTGGACAGGGACGGCATGGCCAGGTGGCCCGCACCGCCCATGCGGGCGGAGAAGCGAGAGGTGGAGCGCGACCTGAACTGGACGCCACCAACCGAGGTGAGCGTTCGGTTGTTGCCGCTCACATCGTTGAGGGCGGGTTGGCCGGTTTGGCCAAGGGGATACGCGGCCAGCAGACCGCTGGCTGGCCCGGTGATCGAACCCGCCGGCATCGACGCCTGGATCTGGGCCTGGGTGCGACTCGCGCTCCAGATCCGAACGTCCGAAATAGACCCGTCAAAGCTCGACGCGGGGGAGGCATCCGTGGAGCCAATCCGGCAGACATTGCGCGCAATGGCCTTTGGCATCCTCGATGCCGTGGAGGTCGCCACCTGAACCCCGTTCACAAACAGGCGAAGGGTGCCGTTCGACTCGACGGTTCCGGCGATGTGCGACCATGTGTTGAGGGGGATGGGGTTTGGGGAAGTGGCCTCCGCATACGTCGCGTTGTCCGTCCCATTCAACCAGATCCAGAGCCCGGGCTTCGTTGTGGAGTGATCCGAGGAAAACAACATGATGTTGTCATTCGGATACCCCTCGTTGGCGAGGTCGATGATCCGGGCGTAGCCGCGGTGGGACCTCGGGTTGACCCACGCCTCCACCGTGAAAACCGAGCCGAAGTTGGGAAGCGGAGGCATCCGGAGGCTTCCACTGCCATTCAGGTCAGCGACCACCACCTCACCGGCTGGACCCGGCAGAGGATTGGCTGGACCCGCCGTCTGATACTGAACCGTCCCACTAGTAGTCAGGGTGCGATTGTTGCCGCTGACGTCGTTGAGGACGGGTTGGCCGGTGGCCCCGAAGGGATAGGCGGCGATGAGGCCCGAGGTGGCGCCGGAGATGGAGCCGACGGTCATCCCAGCCTGGATTTGCGCCTGGGTGCGGGCGGCATTCCAGACGCGGACGTCAGCCAAGGACGCATTCAGCAAGACGTCGTCCGGATTCCGGCTGGCCCCGACGAAGCCCGTAACGGATGCACTCGCGCTGAACGCCTGGCTGGCCGTGCCCGAGGCCACCAACTGGCCGTTGACGTAGAGCTGTGCCGAGCGGTCCGCGTTGAGGACGCCCGCAACATGGCTCCATCCGTTCAACGGAACTGGGTTGGGGGCCGCCAAGTTGAGAATGTTTGCGCCACCCACGTCCACGTAGAGGACCGGACGCCCGGTGGTGGTCGAGCTGGCCAACAGCATGATTTTATTGGCCGAGGTGCCGATATCGACGATGCGCCCCCAGTTCGCATGGCTCCTCGGGTTGACCCAGGCCTCGATAGTGATCGAGCCCCCGAGATTCGGAGCAGAGGACATGACAAGGGAGCCTGCCCCATTCAACTGAGCGGACGTGGTGATCTGCGCGGCGGCAGGCCCCACGGATGGGTACACGACGGTGCCGGAGGCGGTGAGGGTGCGGTTGTTGCCGCTGACGTCGGCGAGGGCGGCTTGGCCGGTGGCGCCAAAGGGATAGGCGGCGATGAGGCCGGTGGTGGCGCCGGAAATGGAGCCGACGGTCATCCCGGCTTGGATCTGCGCCGGGGTGCGCGCGGTGTTCCAAAGCCGCACGTCAGCAAGCGAGCCGTCGAGGGGGCTTTCGCCGGGCCAATTGCTGCTGCCAACGAGGTTGGAACTCCGAGCGACGTCATCGACTTGCGAGGTCGCCACGGCAGATGCCACCAACCGGCCATTGATGTAGAGACGCAACGTCCGGTCTGAATCCACCACGCCGGCGACGTGCGTCCATGTGTTCAGGGGGATCGGGTTGGGCGCGGTCACCGCCCCGGACAGGACACTGAAGACCGGCCGTCCCGAGGTGCCTTCCGAGGCAATCAGGACGATGTTGTTCATGGCCGTGCCATTCCCGATGTCCACGATGCGTTGCCACGAGGAATGTGACCTGGGATATACCCAACCCTCAACAGTGACGGCCCTGCCCAAGGCGGGGAGTGCGGGCATGACGAGGTTGCCGGCCCCATTCAACTGGGCGGACGTGGTGAGTTGGGCGGAGGCGGGCGACGGGGAGAAGAGGACAAGGGCGAGGGCGAGCAGCGCGGCGTGGGCCATGCCGGGTGCGGAGGCAGGCGCGGCCGTGGCGCCGCCGCGACGAACGCGGGAGAGCGCGAGGCCGGAGACAAGGGACCATGACGCCCTGAGGGCGGACCAGACGGCGTGCAAGCCAGTTCGCATAACTTCCTTCGAGAGGCCGACCCGCAAGGACCCACGGGCGCGGCTGCGCTCGACTCCAGTTTTGACATGGAGGCCCCGTCGCACGCTACCGGGCCGAATGGGCAAAAAATGGTGACAAGGGGGTGGGTGCGGTGTCCTCGTGCCTCCTGACCAACGCGCCGTTATTCCCCAAAACCACCGGGGCCCAAAAGGAACCGTTCCTTGCCACGCATGGGACCCACGGCCTCGCTGGCCCAGCCTGGCGACGGCACGGGTGGGCGTGAACGGGTCGCAAGGTTCCTCCGCGCGGCAGCCATGGGATCGGACAAGACCGAGATGGTCTTGCGACCTTGTCCGTGAGCAACCCGCACCATGCCGCCTGTCGATGGCCCAGGAGCTTGCCGCTCACGGAGGCACAGGGAGCACGGGGCGGGAACAAATCCCCGGGGAGACCGCTCCGGGTGGCCGTGCCCGTCCGACCCATCCGGCCCATGCGTCGCTCGAATGTCGCCACGGTGGACACGGAGGCCCGGCGTTGGAGAGGGTGCGTGGAACATCCCATGAAGTTCATGACGTGGAGACTTTGGGTCGGCGTGGCTCGGGCCGCGCTGACGGCGGCGGCGGCGACGGCGTTGACGTGGGCTTGGACGGGGGGCATCGGCGTTCACGCGGCGGGCCCGGGCGTCCGGCATTCGTTCATCGCCTTCGGGGGCGACACCCGGATCGTTGCCGAGGACGGAACGGTCGAGTGGAGGCATCCCGAGGGCACGCGCGACGGCTGGGTGCTCCCCAACGGCAACGTCCTGCTGACGCTCAGCCGCAGCGACCGGCACAAGGGCGGCGCCGTCCACGAGGTGACGCGGTCCGGCGAGGTCGTCTTCCATTGGGAAGGCACCCAGGAGGAGGTGAACACCTGCCAGCGGATCGGCCCCGACCGCATCATGGCCGTCGAGGCGGGCCCGCGGCCGCGCATCGTCGTGCTGGACGGGAAGGGCTCGGTGGTCCTGGAGCGCGCCTTGTCGTGCCAGTCCACCAATCACCACATGGAAAGCCGCATGACGCGGTCGCTGGCCAACGGGCGGTTCATCGTCCCCCAGTTGCTGGACAAGGTCGTCCGCGAGTACGGCCCGGACGGGAAGGTGACGTGGGAATATCGGACGCCGGAGACCCCGCCCGAGTGCTGGCCCTTCACGGCCATTCGCACGTCCAACGGCCGGACGTTGGTCACGTTGACCCACGGCAACCGCGTCGTGGAGGTGGATCGCAAGGGCCAGGTGACGTGGTCGCTCGACAACGCGGACCTGCCCGGCCCATGGCTGAAGGACCCGTGCGGCGCGCAACGCCTGGCCAATGGCAACGTGGTGATCACGAGCTACGGCGCCGGCGACCAAAAGGTGAAGCTCCTCGAGGTGGACCGACGCAAGCGCGTCGTGTGGACCCACGAGGAGGCGCGCCCCGGCGGCATCCATCACTTCCAAGTCCTCACGACGAACGGCCGCAAGGAACCCTGGCCCGCGCTGCGCTAAGCCTTGGCGGCCGCGCACCGCCAGGGGGTGCCCGCCAACGCCCATCACGCAGGGGCGGGTTCTGGCGCCCCTCCTAGGTGCGTCGTCAGGACGTCGGGATGACGTGAAGCACGCATTGTCCACCGGGAACGAGCGCGGCGTTGATCCCGGTGTCACACGTTGCGAACCGGCCCCCGTGTTTCACGGCAAGTGCCAGAAGGAAGTGGTCGGTGAGGTGCTTGGACCCGGGCAACTGGGGGTATAACCGGTCATCCGTCAGCGTCACGTCATCCGGCCAGAACTGATGCCCTGGT
>JBJSZF010000122.1:0-6709 GCA_046090125.1 Verrucomicrobiota bacterium | reverse complement strand
TACAACCCCAGGGCCATCGACATCCATTCGGAGCTGGCGCGGCACTTCCACCACAAGATGGGCGCGAACCTCGACGACGCCCACCTGACCTACAAAGCCCATTGGGCGGAGGAGATGCAGGCGGTGCTGCCGCGCGGTCGTCCGAACTACGACGTCTTGCTGAAACCCGCCACGGACGAGGACAAGAAGCGCGTCCAGGTTCTGGTGGAGCGGTACAAGCTGGAGCCCGCCTTGATGAAGGAGGTGGACGACACCTACGGCCCGCTGGAGTGGCGATTGCCCGAGACGCACGCGATTTACTGGGCGACGCGCGGCCTGAAGATCGGGCGCGGCGCGGGCGACGTGCGCATGCTGCGCCGAAACATCTTCCAGCCGATGATGATGGCGTTCCAGCGCGGGCGCCTCGTGACCAACTCCCTGGCCCAGCGCATCCAGTTCGCGCCCAACCTGGACATGATCGACAACGCCTCCCGCGCCTATCTGGGGCAGATCGACGCCGAGGAGGAGGAGGGCATGAAGGACAGCTTCCAGCGCGCCCATCGCAACTTCATCAAGGACGCCGTCTATTTCCTGTACGCCTACAACCGGCAGCGCGAGGCGCGGAAGTGGTTCGAGTACTGCCGCACCACCTACGGCACCAACTCCGCCATCCCGATGGAATGGACGCTTGAGGACTACGCACTCTCCCGCATCACCGAGGACGTGGGCGAGACGTCGCGGGACCGGTCCATGGCGATCATCGAGGGCCTTATCGAGGCGTCGTATGTGCACTTGGTGGAGGGCGACGCCGACCAATTCCAGGGCCTGATGCTGATGGCCGAGCGCGTGCACTCGAACTTCGAGGCGCGCACGACGCACAAGAGCGCGGTGAAGCGGCTGCCCCTGGGGCCGTTTGACGAGCTCAAGCGCGGCAGCCTCCTCCGATTGCTCGATCCCCAGTCGGGTACGTCGCCGGAGTTCCGGGGTCGCCTGCGGACCGAGCTGAAGCTTCCGGCGTCGTTTGGGCCTCCCGAGACCAACGCCCCGCCGACCCAGGGCGTCCCACCTGCGTCGACCGCGCCCGCGACGCCCGCCGCCGGGCCAGCCAAGGCGGCGACGGAGTCGAAGAAGCCTTCGGGCTGAAGGCGTCCGACTGAAGGCGTGGTCCCGGCTGGGAACGGGGGATCGTCCAGGCCGTGCCTACGCGCCCCGCGAACGCAGCAGAGCTTCCACCGCGCCGCGCACGTCCGTGGTGACGCTGGCCTCGTCGCGTGCCCCATCGATGCGCCGGATGGCCGGGTCTCCCAGCGAGGCATAGATCTCGCGGCACCGCTGCAACTGGTCGATCCGCTCGAACTGGTTGGCGTCGTCGCCCCGTCCCCGGATCCGTGCGCCGGAGACGGCCGGGTCCACGTCGAGCCACAGGACGAGGTCCGGCCTCGGCGCAAAGGCCTCGTTACGGCGGAGGATGTCGCGCCAATCGAGTCCGCGGCTGCCTTGGTAGGCGGCGTTGGAGTGGTAGTAGCGATCGAGCACGACGACCCGGCCCTGGTCGAGCGCCGGGCCGATGACGTCCGCCACGTGTTGGCGGCGGTCCGCGATGAACAGGTCGAGTTCCTCGCCGGGCGACAGGCGTCCCGTGACGGCGGATTCGCGAAGCCGTCGCCCGTGGGGTTGGTCCGTGGGCTCGCGTTCGGCGACGACATCCCAGCCTGAGGCCTGGAGCCATGCGACGAGGCCGCGCATTTGCGTTGTCTTGCCCGCTCCGTCGATGCCCTCGAACACGATGAGCGCGCCCCGGCTGGGCAAGCGCTTGCGGGGTTGGGGCGAACCTTCGGTCATGGGCGGGCGGACCGAGCTACACGCAGACGCCGAAGGCTTTCTCGGGATCGACGCCGAGGTCGCGGATCGCCTGTGCAACGAGCGTGGCCGGGACCTCGCCGCGTTGGGAGAGGGCGTAGAGGGTGGCGATGACGGTGCACTCGGCGTCCACCTCGAAGAAGCGTCGCAACACGGGCCGGGCCTCGGATCGGCCGAAGCCATCGCAGCCGAGGGTCATGAGGCCGCCAGGGATCCACGGGGCAATTTGGTCGGCAACGAGCTTGAGGTTGTCGCTGACGGCGATCCAAGGGCCGGGGACGTCGCGCACCACGTCCTCGAGGTAGGAACGCTGCGGAGTCTCGGTGGGATGGAGCATGTTCCAACGGCGTGCGGCCTGGGCCTCCGAGCGGAGCCGCTTGAAGCTGGTGGCGCTCCAGACGTCGGCGGAGACGCCGTACTTTTCCAAGAGCGTCTGGGCGCGCAGGGCCTGCATGAGGATGGCGCCGGAGCCGATGACCTGGGCCTTGATGGGCAGGGAGGAAGCGCCCTCCTTGAATCGATACATGCCGCGCAGGATGCCCTCCTCGACGCCGGGGTCGGCGGGCATGGGGGCGTGCTTGTAGTCCTCGTTGTGGACGGACACGTAGTAGAAGACGTCCTCGCCCTGCTCGAACATGCGGCGGAGGCCGTCGCACACGATGACGGCGAGCTCGTATCCGAAGGCGGGCTCGTAGGACATGAGGTTGGGCACGCTGGAAGCCACGAGGTGGCTGTGGGCGTCCTGGTGTTGCAGTCCCTCGCCGTTGAGGGTGGTGCGTCCCGAGGTGGCTCCGACGAGGAAGCCTCGCGCCCGGCTGTCGCCGGCCAGCCAGACTTGGTCGCCCACGCGCTGGAAGCCGAACATCGAGTAGTAGATGTAGAAGGGGATCATCGGCAGGCCGTAGTTCGACACGGCCGTGCCGGCCGCGACGAAGCCGCCCATGGAGCCCGCCTCGTTGATGCCGGACTCGAGGAGCTGGCCCGACTTCTTCTCGACGTATGGCATGGCCTCCGACTTGTCCACGGGGTCGTACAACTGGCCCTTGGACGAGTAGATGCCGACCTCGCGGAACAAGCCCTCCATGCCGAACGTGCGGGCCTCGTCGGGGACGATGGGCACGACGAACTTGCCGAACTCGCGGTTCCGGAGCAGGGCGCTGAGGAGGACGGTGTAGGCCTTGGTGGTGGAGGCCTTTTCGAGGACGGACGCGCTCAGGATGGAGGGGAAGTCCGTCGGCTTGGGGGCGTGGATGGCCGGGGCACGGACCTCGCGGGACGGGAGGAAGCCATGGAGGGCCTTGCGGCGGGCGAGGAGATACTGGGTTTCCGCGCTGTCCCGGGGCGGGCGGAAGAAGGGCATCCCGGCGATTTCCTCGTCGCTGACGGGCACGCTGAAGCGTGAGGCGAAGTGGCGGAGGTCGCGCTCGGCGAGCTTCTTTTGCTGGTGGGTGGGGTTGCGGCCCTCGCCGGCCTCGCCGAGGCCGTAGCCCTTGACGGTCTTGGCGAGGATGACCGTGGGACGTCCATTGCGCTGCTGGGTGGCCCGGTGGTAGGCGGCGTACACCTTCTTGGGGTCATGGCCGCCCCGCATCAACTTCTTGAGCTGGTCGTCCGTGAGGTGGTCCACCAGGCGGAGCAACGGCGGGTATTTACCGAAGAAGTGACGCCGGATGTAGCTGCCGGGCTCGACGACGTACTTCTGGTACTCGCCATCGACGACCTCCTCCATGCGCTTGGCGAGGAGGCCGGTGGCGTCGCGCTCGAGGAGATCGTCCCAGTTGGAGCCCCAGAGGACCTTGATGACGTTCCAGCCGGAGCCGCGGAAGGAACCTTCCAGCTCCTGGATGATCTTCCCGTTGCCGCGCACGGGGCCATCGAGGCGCTGGAGGTTGCAGTTGATGACCCACACCAGGTTGTCCAGGCCCTCGCGTCCGGCGAGGTTGATCTGGCCGAGCGTCTCGGGTTCGTCGCTCTCGCCGTCGCCGATGAAGCACCAGACCATGGGCTCCTCCTCGCGCGAGACGTTGAGGAGGCCGCGGTTTTGCAGGTACCGGCTGAAGTACGCCTGGTAGATGGAGTGGATCGGCCCGAGCCCCATCGAGACGGTGGGGAACTGCCAGTAATCCGGCATGAGGTAGGGGTGCGGGTAGCTCGAAAGGCCCGGGTGCTTCTGCAATTCCTGCCGGAAGTTGACGAGGTGTTGCTCGTCCAGCCGGTATTCCAGGAACGAGCGCGAGTAGTTGCCCGGCGACGCGTGCCCTTGGAAGTAGATCATGTCGGCCACGCGCCCGCCGTCGCCGCCGCGGAACACGTGGTTGAAGCCCACCTCGTACAGGGTGGCCAGGGAAGCGAACGTGGAGATGTGGCCGCCCACGCCGAGGTCGCCGGCATTGGCGCGCACGACCATGGCCATGGCGTTCCAGCGGACGTGCGCCCGAATGAGCCGTTCCATCTCGAGGTCGCCCGGGTATTCGGGCTCCTCATGGCGGGAAATGGTGTTGAAGTACGGGGTGCTGGTGACGTCCGGAATCGCATGGCCCCGCGCGCGGAGGCTGGTGATGAGGTCCGAGACGATCACCTTGCCCTCTTCCGGGGCCTTCCCGGCGAGGACGAGGTCCATCAAGTCCTCGAGGGATCCAGAGTGACGGGTAAGGTCGGGGGCAAGGCGAGGGCGCTGGCCAGCGGTGGCCATGGGGGTTCCGTTCACGACGCCTGCTGCCGAGGTAAGTGCGAGATTCTTCAAGGTGGATGGCGTGCGCTCACGCCGGGGACAGGATATCCATTTCGGCACCCCTGCCAAGCGCGCCCATGGAGGGTTGGGAGCGGGGATGGGTCGCGGTGGCGGGGAAGGGGGTGCCTGGCCCACCGCATGAGCTTCGCGCTTGGCCGGGGCGGGCGGGGTGCATAGCGTGAGGCCTTCGATATGATCGAGCTTTCGAACGAGGAGATCCGGCGGTATTCGCGGCACCTGATCCTGCCCGAGGTCGGGATGGCGGGGCAGCGCAAGATTCGGAACACGTCGGTGTTGTGCATTGGCGCGGGCGGGCTGGGCAGCCCGATCGCCATGTACCTGGCGGCGGCGGGCATTGGGCGGATTGGCATCGTGGACTTCGACACGGTGGACGTGTCCAACCTCCAGCGTCAGATCCTGCACACGGACGCCGACGTGGGCCGGTCGAAGGCCGAGTCCGCGCAGGAGACGATCCGGGGCCTGAACCCGAACGTGGAGGTGGTCCTGCACAAGATGCGCATCAGCTCCGAGAACGCCCTCGATTTGATCCGGCCCTACGACATCGTGGTGGATGGCACGGACAACTTCCCCACTCGCTACCTGACGAATGACGCGTGCGTCCTGCTGGGGAAGCCCAACGTGTACGGCTCCATTTTCCGCTTCGAGGGTCAGGCGAGCGTGTTCGCGCCGACGAAGGGCGGGCCGTGTTATCGGTGCCTTTACCCCGAGCCGCCGCCGCCGGGCATGGTGCCGAGCTGCGCCGAGGGCGGCGTGTTGGGCGTGTTGCCGGGCATCATTGGCTGCATCCAGGCAACGGAGATCCTTAAGCTGGCGCTGGGCAAGGGCTCGTCGCTCGTCGGGCGCCTGATGTTGTTCAACGCGCTCGACATGAAGTTCCGCGAGCTAAAGCTCCGGCGCGATCCCAAGTGCCCCATCTGCGGCGACGCGCCGACGATCCGGGCGTTGATCGACTACGAGCAGTTCTGTGGGATCGTGCCGGAGCCGGTCGCGCCGGGAAGCAACCCGGACGAGGTCACCGTCCAGGACATGAAGAAGGCGCTCGAAAACCCGGCGTCGGGCATCCGGGTGATCGACGTGCGCGAGCCGGACGAGTTTGCGATCGCGCGGGTGGCGGGCACGACGCTGGTGCCGCTGAGCCTGTTGCCCCAGCGCTTCACCGAGCTGGACGCCAACACCCAGTACTACCTCCACTGCAAGGGGGGCGTGCGCTCCATGAAGGCGCTGAACTTCCTGCGCGAGCGCGGCTACAAGTACGTGAAGTCCGTCAAGGGCGGCATCGGGGCGTGGTCGGACCAAATCGACCCCTCCGTCCCCAAGTACTAGAGCGCGCCCGCGAGGAACCCTGAATCCTGATTTTTTGGTGCCGATTGCATCGTCCCCAGACCCAGCACGCATGACCGCCAAGCCCGACGAGATGTACGCGAGCCCGACGATGCCGGATGCCGAGGGGCACTTCGGATCGTTCGGGGGCCGATATGTTCCGGAGACGCTGGTGCACCCGTTGCAGCAACTGGAGGAGGAATACTTCCGGGCGCAGACGGACCCGGCGTTCCAGAAGGAGCTGTCGTATTACCTGTCGGAGTTCGTGGGACGTCCGACGCCCTTGTACCTGGCGGAGCGGCTGACGCGGGAGCTGGGTGGCGCGAAGATTTACCTGAAGCGGGAGGACCTGCTGCACACGGGGGCGCACAAGATCAACAACGCCCTCGGGCAGGCCCTGCTGACCATCCGGATGGGCAAGGAGCGGGTGATCGCCGAGACCGGCGCCGGCCAGCACGGCGTGGCCACCGCCACGGTCTGCGCCCGCTTCGGCCTGCCCTGCGTGGTCTACATGGGCGCCGTCGACGTCGAGCGGCAGAAGCCCAACGTGTTCCGGA
This sequence comes from Verrucomicrobiota bacterium, assembly GCA_046090125.1. Lineage (GTDB taxonomy): Bacteria > Verrucomicrobiota > Verrucomicrobiia > Limisphaerales > UBA9464 > UBA6176. Next base: position 241 of record JBJSZF010000122.1, on the reverse strand, counting down.
TGAACCTGCTGGGCGCCCGGGTCGAGCCCGTGACCTCGGGTTCCGCCACCCTCAAGGACGCAATGAACGAGGCCCTGCGCGACTGGGTCACCAACGTCCACGACACCTACTACCTGATCGGTTCGGCGGCGGGCCCGCACCCCTATCCGGAGATGGTCCGCGAGTTCCAGGCGGTGATCGGCCGCGAGGCCCGTGAGCAGATCCTGGAGATCGAGGGGCGGCTTCCCGACGCGGTCGTCGC
>JBJSZF010000121.1:0-7751 GCA_046090125.1 Verrucomicrobiota bacterium | reverse complement strand
ACGTGGTGGACGTGGTGGACTTTGGCGCGACGGGCACGGACACCTCGACGTTCGTGTATGACGCGGTGAGCGGGCTGATGTCGGCCCGGCCGACGGCGGGCAAGGGCGGGGCGTTTGCGGCGGCAGACAATGGCGACGTGGGATCGCCCGGCGTGGCGGGTCCGCCGGCGGCGATGGAGATCATCGTGCCACCGGCGGACACGGTGGCCAACCCGGGCTCGTCGGTGACGTTGTCGGTGATGGCGCGGGGGCTGCCGCGGCCGCGTTATCAATGGTCGAAGGATGGCGTCGCGGTGACGGGAGCCATCCAAGCCCGGCTTGTCCTGACGAACGTGCAGGCGGCGGCGACGGGGTCCTACTCGGTTTCCCTGAGCAATGGCCGCGAGACGGTGACGAGCGCGGCGGCGCGGGTGTCGTTGGCGGCCGCCCCGGCGGCTCCCGTCTTCACTGTGGGCCTGAGCAACGTGGCGGTGTTGGCCGGCGGCTCCGTCACGCTCGTCTCCGAGGCCACCGGCGTCCCCCAGCCCACCTTCTCTTGGTCCCGCAACAACGTCCTCCTGCCCGGGCAATCCGGCCCGACGTTGATCCTGTCCAACGTCACGGCGGCGGCGGAGGGAACCTACCAGGTCACCGCCTCCAATGCCTCCGGCTCCGCCTCTTCGTCCTCCCTCCTTACCATCCGCAGCAAGCCCCTCGTGCGGATCACCGAGGTGCGCTCCACGGACGCCCTCGACCCCGACTTCAGCCGGCGCAACGGCTTCGCGCCGCAGGACTGGTTCGAGGTCACGTCGTTCGAGCCCGTTGCCATCCCGCTCAAGGGCTGGCGGGTCGATGACAACAGCGCGAGCCTCGCGGCGGCGTACACGGTGACCAACGACGTCGTGTTGCCACCGGGCGGCTCGGTGGTGTTCGTGGAGCGGCTGACCCCGGAGCAATTCCGCGCCTGGTGGGGCACCAACGAGCTGCCGGCCGGGCTGGAGATCATCACCTATGGAGGCAGCGGATTTGGGCTCAGCTCCGGCGGCGACGGCGTCCGCGTTTGGGATGCCACGGCCACGGCCCATGCCGACACGGTGGCCTCCGTGGACTTCCCGGCGGGCACGGCGGGGGTGACCTTCAACTACGACCCGGACACGACCACGTTTGGTGGCCTCAGCGTCGAGGCTGTGAACGGCGTGTATCAGGCCCCGGGCAGCGTGGACCGCGACCTCGGCGTCACGGTGAAGGACATCGGCTCGCCCGGGCGCATCCGCGCGGGGCAGGTGCTGCCCCCGGCGACGCCGCCCGTGCTGGGCATTGCGTCCTCGCCCAACGGCCTGGTGCTCCGGTTCGCGGCCGAGGCCGGCCGGGCGTATCGCGTCGAGCAACGCCCGGCGTTGGGCGTGGGCGGATGGACGACGTTGGCGACCTTGCTGACCGGCGTTGCGGGAGTCCTGGAGCAACCCTTGGGCGCGGCCTCGGGCGACGCGCAGTTCTACCGCGTGGTGGTGCCATGAACCCCTTCCTGCACCCGGTCGCGGGCCAGCCCCGCCGCGCCTTCACCCTCATCGAGCTGCTCGTCGTCATTGCCATCATCGCGATCCTCGCAGGGATGCTCCTCCCTGCGTTGTCCAAGGCGAAGTCCAAGGCCCAGGCCATCTCCTGCCTCAGCAACGAGAAGCAGTGGGGCCTCTCGCTCACCCTCTACACGGACGACAACGGCGACACCCTGCCGCGCGAGAAGGATTACCTCGGCGGCGACCTGCTCGGCTGGCGCGCCGCCATCGATCCCGGCAACGCCGACCTGTGGGCGAACGCCCTGCCGTCCAAGATCGGCCTGCGCAACCTCGCGCAGATCACCACGAACGACCGCGCCCTCTTCTACTCGCGCCAAGGCCTCTTCCTGTGCCCGTCGGCCAAGCTCCCGGCGGAAAGGCTCAACTACCCCCACTTCCCCCTGGCCATGAACTCCAAGCTCATCCAGGGCGGGGCCAAGGTGCGCGTGTCGGACATCCAGCTGCCCGTGCGCACCGTGGCGTTCACCGAGGCGGGCCTGCCCGGAGAGGCCAAGGCCCACCCCAACCAGGCCAACTACACCGGCCAGCCCCATGCCTTCGCCAACCGCTTCTCCGCGCGCCATGCCAACGCCGGCAACCTCGTCTTTGCCGACGGCCACGCCGAGGCCGCCAAGGCCTCCCGCGTCCTCGAGCTCAACGACTCCTCCCCCAACCGCGGCCGCGCGCCCTTCCCCCAGTCCGACGTCGTCTGGACCACCGATCCCGCCATCAACCCGAACTGACCGCCCGTCGCGCGCCAGGGAGCCCGCGTTGACTCCGTGCGCGGGACGCTGGTATGACGTCCCCGGATGAAATCGCGCCCTCGTCGGTCGTCGGAGCCTCGCTATCGGAGAATCCTCCTCAAGCTCAGTGGCGAGGCCCTCGGCGGCGAGTCCGGCGCCGGCATCGATCCGCTTTCGGTCCATGACATGGCGGCCCAGGTCGCCGAGGTCCGCGAGCTGGGCGTCGAGGTCGTCGTGGTCGTCGGCGGCGGCAACATCTTCCGCGGGTTGTCCGGATCCGAGCGCGGGATTGACCGCACCACGGGCGACTACATGGGGATGCTGGCCACCGTGATCAATGCCTTGGCCTTGCAGGATGCCCTGGAAAAGAAGGGCGTCCCCACCCGCGTCCAAAGCGCCATCCCCATGCCCCAGGTCGCCGAGGCCTTCATCCGCCGCCGCGCCATCCGCCACCTCGAGAAAGGCCGCGTCGTCATCTTCGCGGCCGGCACCGGCAATCCCTACTTCTCCACCGACACCGCCGCCGCCCTCCGCGCCAACGAGATCGGGGCCGCCGTACTCCTCAAGGCCACCAAGGTCGATGGCATCTACGACAAGGATCCCAAGAAGCATCCGGACGCGCGCCGCTACGCCACCGTGACCTACTCCGAGGCCTTGCAACGGCAACTCAAGGTCATGGACGCCGCCGCCTTCGCTCTCTGCCAGGAAAACAAGATGCCCATCGTCGTGTTCGACTTCTTCGCCGAGCACAACCTCCGCCGGGTCGTCCTGGGCGAGAACATCGGCACCACCGTCACCTCCTAGCACCCCCGCCCAACCCCTTCCCTCGCACGCTTCCAGTCGTCCCATCCAAGCCCATCCCTATGTCCATCGACGAAATCCTCCTCGACGCCGAGGAGAAGATGCTCAAGACGGAGCAACACGTGGTCCACGAGTTCAGCGGCGTGCGCACCGGCAAGGCGTCCCCCTCGCTGCTCGAGAACATCATGGTGGAGGCCTACGGCTCCCACATGCGCCTCAAGGAGCTCGCCACCATTTCCGTGCCCGAGCCCCGCATGCTCATGGTCCAGCCCTTCGACCAATCCAACGTCAAGGCCATCGAGAAGGGCATCCAACAGGCCGGCCTCGGCCTCAACCCCGCCGTCCAAGGCCGCTTCATCCGCGTCATCCTCCCGGAACTCTCCAACGAGCGACGCCAGGAGTTCGTCAAGATCGTCAAGCGCATGGCCGAGGACGGCCGCGTCGCCGTCCGCAACGAACGCCGCATGGCCATCGAGGGCCTCAAGAAGCTCAAGGGCTCCGGCGGCGTCTCCGAGGACGACATCAAGGGAGCCGAGCAGGAGGTCCAGAAGCTCACCGACCAGTACATCTCCAAGATCGACGCCCACGTCGTCCACAAGGAGAAGGAAATCCTCACCGTCTGACCGTCGCGCGCCGGCCGGCGGCTGCGGAGCAACGGGCCCACGCCGGGCCACTCATCTCAGACACGGCCGGTGCGCGTGCCGTAGGCCGGGTCCCCTGACCAGGCGCCCAGGGCATGCGGCATCGCCGTCGCCGCGCGGGGGGCACGCCGCCTATAGCAAGCCCTGCCCCCTTTCCTCGTTCACCTGCTGCCCGTCTGGCATGACCGGACATCACGGCAGGGGAGCCGACGGCGCCTCGCCGCAGGCCTCCTCCACGCGCCGCCGCCACTCCGCCGCTGTCACCTCCCGGGGCTTCGCTCGGCACGTCTGCTCGAACCCCGGGAAGTTCCACAGGTTCGGAAACCGCCGGCACTGGGCGGGCTTGACCGCCTGGATCCGGCAATCATTGCCGTCCAGGAAGGCGCACGAGCCGTCGGGCTTCTCCACCAGCGAAAGGCCCGCTCGAAGCCGGTCGAGCCGCGTCCACCGCTGGATGAAGTCGTCCGTCGTCATCCCCAGGTGCGCGGCGATCCCATCGGCCTCGCCCGGTGCCAGGCGGACGTCGCCGGGCCATCGGCAACAGGCCGTGCAACGGTCGCATTCGTAGAAGATGGGCATGGCTACGCGGAAGGCTGGGCGGCTGCTGGCGTGGGGAGGGAGGGCGGCGGCCGCAGCACCAACCATGCGTTGGCGCCCAGGATCAGGAGGCCGCCTAGGACGAGGTTGGGCGTCAGGTGCTCGTTCGCGTAGTCGATGCCCGCCAGGCGCGACAACCACCCCGGCACGAACAACGCGACGACCGAGGTGAAGATGGGTTCCGTGCAGTACAGCAGCCCCGCCTGCGTCGCGGACACCTTGGGCTGCCACGCGACCGCCAAGGGAAACGTCACGAGCGTGCACAGGCCCACCAGCAGCGCGAAGAGACCCAAGGATGCCATGTTCGCATACGCCGCCCCAACCGGGTGTCCCCCGGGCGCAAGCAGGAACGCGAACGGCCACGCCGTCGCCGCCATGGCCAGGAACATGACCACCGTCGCATGCCGCGCCCGGTTGACCCGGTAGCGCGGTCGTTCCAGCCACAGGATTTGGCCGGTGAAGCTCAGGCTGCCCGCAAGGGTCTCCCATTCCCCGCGCCCAAACCGGAAGCCGTCGGTCCCCAACCCCGCCAGCACGGCCGCCCCCGCCAGCGTCAGCGCACACGCCCCCACCACGCGCGGAACCGGGAAGGCGCGGTGCAGCAGGCTCACCCAGAGCGGGATGACCACGCAGTAGGCCTGCGTGAGGAACGCCGACGTCGAGGCCAGCGTGTAGGCCATGCCGTCCATCTGCAGCACCAGCCCAATCCCGCCCATTACGCCGATGCCGAGCCCTTGCTCCCATTCCAGCCGCGTGAACCACGGGCGCGACCCAACGCAGGACACGCCCAGCAGGACGCCCGCCGACGTGAACCGCAGGGCGACGCAGAGGAACGAGAGGAACAGGGAGGACGCTCCCGGTTCATGCGCCGCGCCCACCTGGGCCAGGGCCTTCATTGCGGGAAAGCTGAAGGCCCAGCAGGCGCAGGTGAACACAAGCACGAGGCTGGCACGGACGTGGACAGGCATGGAAAGGAAACGGCCGCCCGGGGACATCGCCGGGCGGCCGTGACAAAGCCCCGGCAACCCGGGGTTGGCAAGCAAGGGCTAGCGGGTGGGTGCCGACGTGCGGTCCGACATCCAGCGGATGTCCTTGTTCCCCTTCTGGGGCTGACGGGAAACATTGATGCCCACCATGGTGCGCGCATCCGTCCACTGCTTGATCTCGGAGTGGCCGTCCGCGAAGGCGAAGCCGCAGGCGTTGTTGTGGTAGTAGCCGGGCCAGTCGATCATCTGCTCGGTGTAGGAGTCCCAAGTCTTGCCCAACGGGGGCGGCCCCATGACGGCGAAGCCGCCGTCGTTGAGCGACCGATGATCCTCGTCCACCAGGACGAACGTGCTGGAGGGCCCCGGCGCGACGAAGTCAGCCAGCTTCCCGTAGCAATACCAACGCGAGTTCGCCGTGTGCCCGTGCGAGCCGTCCAGCCATGGGCCATCGACCGGGGTTCGGCTCCCGGCCTTGTACGGGTTCGTTCCCACGGCCTGGGACATCGAGAACGTGCGTGCCGCCGGAATCTTCGTGGTGCGCAGCGCGGCGTTGGTGCCCGTGTATCGACCCACGCGGCGGTCAGCAGGGCACTTGAAGGGCTTTTCCGAGTAGCCCAGGTACGGGGCAAGCAACGACAGCCGCCGGTCCTTGAGGATGTCCGGGTTGAACTCCTGGGCGCCGCCTACGCCCGCCTGCCCGGGGCACCAGTTGGCGCCCGGCGTCGTGTTGCCGTCGTCCGGGTTGGGCGGCAACAGGTCGTTGTAGTCGCCGGCGTACAACTGCAAGCCCTTGATCATCTGGCTGCCGTTGTTCATGCAGAAGATGCCGGCCGCCTTGCTCTTGGCCTTGCCAAGCGCCGGCAACAGCATCCCCGCCAAGATCGCGATGATCGCGATCACGACGAGCAGCTCGATCAGTGTGAAGCCCGCCTTCGGACGGGCAGTAAATGAAGACATGCGCATAGGAGCCTCGCGGGATAACGTGCTTGACGGCATGGAACGCCGCCCCCGAGCGGGAGTCAAACCTTCATCCAGCACCCCACGTTCCGGACCTGCATCGCCAAGCCGTCAGTGTTCCCAAGAGCGTCGGGGCGGGCTCGGCGCTGGGAGCGCGGCCGTCCCCGGCCGCATCTCCGTGCTCCCGCGTGGCGGATCCTGTCCGCTCCCCGCATCCCGCTCCCGTGTCGCCGACGGCTTCGAGATGCACGGCATTCCCGCCGTGCATCCCCAAAAAGTGGGAGGTGGCACCCCGCAACCGATGCGACAGAGGCGCCCTCGTCCTCCGCCACGGCCCCCACCCCCAGCCTGTAACCTCCCCCGGCCTGGCTGGGTCCCCTCCCGTGAACGCCACGAAGAATCATCATTCACCATGAAACGCTTCCTCCTCGCCCCCATCGCACTCTCCACCCTCGCCGTCGTCGCCCTGGCCGACGCCAAGGACGACGTCAAGGCCGCCGCCAAGAAGGTCACCGACGCCACCGCCTACACCTGGACCACCACCACGGAGATCGAGGGCGCCCAATGGACCCCCGCCACCATCACCGGCAAGGCCCTCAAGGGCGGCCCCGCCGTCATCACTTCCGAGCGCGAGGGCCAGGTCACCACCGCCGTCGTCCATGGCGAGAAGGGCGCCGTGAAGACCGACGACGGCTGGAAGACCGCCGAGGAGCTTCGCAACGCCGCCGCCGGCGGCGGTGGCGGCGGCCGCGGCGGCCGGGGAGCCATGTTGCTCCGTACCCGCCCGCCCGCCGACGAGGCCGCCCGCATCGCCGACAAGGTCAAGGAACTGAAGGCCGCCGATGGCGTCGTCTCCGGCGACCTCACCGAGGAGGGCGCGAAGGAGTTGGCCACGCAGGGGCGGGCCCGTGCCGGTGGCCAGGCCATCGAGGCCCGCAACGCCAAGGGCTCCGTCAAGTATTGGATCAAGGACGGCCAGCTCTCGAAGATGCAGCTCAAGGTTGCCGCCACCATGACCGTCAACGGCGAGGACCGCGACATGGCCCGCACCACCACCTACGAGATCAAGGACGTCGGCTCCACCACCGTCGCCGTCCCCGACGATGCCAAGAAGGCCCTGGGCCTTTGAGGCGGGCCCTCAACTCCCATCTCGTTCCACGGGCGATGTTGCCCCCATGATGCCCATCGCCCGTCCGGCCCTGCTCGTCTCGCTGTTGGCCATGGCATGGGGCTGCGCCCGGCCCCAGCCCGGCACCGGCTCCCGTCCCGCCGCAGCGACGGTTGCCTCGGAGTTCACCGGATACCGCCGCATGACGGACGGCACGGTGTATGTCCCGCGCAACGTCGCCCTGCTGTGCGGCCAGCCGTCCGCGCGGATGTTTACGAACGCCGTCGCGCGTCACGGGCCGCACGCGTTGTCCGGCATCCACATCTACATGAACGACCCGGCGGCGACCTCCTTCGCCCAAGGTTCCCGCCGGTATCCCGTCG
>JBJSZF010000120.1:0-6718 GCA_046090125.1 Verrucomicrobiota bacterium | reverse complement strand
CCAACAACAAGGACCCCCAGAAGTCCGTCACGCCCACCTCCAAGCGGAAACCCGGCTGCTGGATCGTCCATGACCCCGGCAACGACGCACCGTGCACGGGATGCGTCTCCTCGCCCGACGACCCCAACTGGGGCGGGCCCGACCCCCGGCACGATCAACGTTCCAACATCCTCTTTGTCGATGGACACACCGAATCCCTCCGGCCTTCCCAGTGGTACTACGCAGGCACCCCCTACCTCGACCCCGCCCGCGGCGGCCCATGAGGTTCCCGCCATCCTCCAACGCCACATCTTCCTCTGCGCCACGCCCACCAAGCCCAAGTGCTGCCTTCCCGCGCACGGGCTTGAATCCTGGGAGTTCCTGAAGCGCCGTCTCAAGGAACTCGGCCTCGTCGGCCCCGCAGCGCTCGTCGCACGCACCAAGGCCGATTGCCTCCAGGTCTGCACCGAGGGACCCGTCGCCGTCGTCTATCCCGAGGGCACCTGGTACCGGCGCTGCACCCCGGACGTCCTCGAGGTGATCATCCAGGAACACCTCGTCCATGGCCGGCCCGTGCCCGGCCATGCCTTCGCCCATCAACCCCTCCGAGCCGCGCCCCCTCCCCAGTCCCAGCCCACCCCCGACGCCGCCCGCGCCTGATGGACCGATCCGCACCCCTCGTCCTCCAGCTCGGCGAACACCAGGCCACCGTCTGGTTCAAGCCCCATCCGCGCGCCCGCTTCTATCGCCTCACCCTCCAACGCGACGGATCCTTCCGCTGCACCGTCCCGCGGCGCGGCACCCTCGCCCAGGCCCACGACTTCGTCCGACGCCACCATCCCTGGATGGAATCCCGGCTTGTCCGGCGCGCCCTTCGGCCCGGGCCCCCGCGCGAATGGCGCCTCGGCGTCCTCGTGTGGTTCCGCGGCCATGCCACGCCCCTCGTCCGATCCCAGGAAGGACCCCACCTCCAGCTCGGCGACCTCCTCATCCCCCAGCAGCACCGCGACGAGCACGACCTCCGCCCCCGCGTCGAGCGCGCCCTCCATGCCTTGGCCGTCCGCGAGCTCCCCGCGCGCGTCCAGGAGCTCGCCGCCCTTCATGGCTTCCAACCGCCCACCGTCCAGGTCCGCAACCAACGCGCCCGCTGGGGCTCCTGCTCCGCCCGCCGACGCATCTCCCTCAACTGGCGTCTCGTCCAGGCCCCGCCCGAGGTCCGCGACTACATCATCCTCCACGAGCTCGCCCACCTCCGGCACCTCAACCATTCCCGCGCCTTCTGGGACGAGGTCGCCCGCCTCTGCCCCGCCTACCCCTCCGCCGAGGCCTGGATCAAGGCCCACTGCCACCAAATCCTGTAGGAAGGCGGTCGCGAACCCGCGGATCCCAGGCCCATCGCGACGCCCCTTCCCTCCTTCGTGAAGTCATGCCGTTACGCGAGCCCCCCGCTCCCCGCCCCCCGCTCCCCGCTCCCCCGCGACTTTCGGCTCGCATGGGGCGGGGCCTGTGGATAGCTAAGGGCATGGCGTTTTCCCCTGGTTTCCCCGTGCGCTCATGGCTGCTGGCCTGCGTCCTCGCGGCCATCACGGCCCGCGCCGCCGGGCCCTCCGCCGACGCCATCGCACGGCTCCCCAAGCCCTCGGATCGCACCGTCGATTTCACCCGCGACGTGCAGCCCATCCTCGAGTCGAGCTGCATCAAGTGCCACGGGCGCGGCAAGTCCAAGGGCGGATGGCGCATGGACGACCGCGCGTCCGCCCTCGCCCCCGCCGACTCCGGAGTCGCCATCGTCCCCGGCAAGTCCTCCGAAAGTCGCCTCGTCCACCTCGTCGCCGGGACCGATCCCGACGACGTCATGCCGCAGAAGGGCACCCGGCTGACGGCCGAGCAAGTGGGCGTGCTTCGGGCGTGGATTGACCAAGGCGTGGCCTGGCCCAAGGAGAAGAGCTTCGGGCGCATCCCCGCCAACAACCTCGTCCCGCGCACCGTCGCGTTGCCCAAGGGCGTCCATGGAAACCCCCTCGACCATTGGCTGGCCGCCTACGCCCGGCGCGAGAACGTCAAGCTGGGCCCCGCCGTGGACGACCGCACCTACGCCCGTCGCGTCTTCTACGACCTCGTGGGCGTGCCCCCCACGGAGGAGGAATGGGCGCGCTTCCAAAAGGATCCTTCGGGCAAGCGCCGCGAGCGCCTCGTCGAACGGCTCTTGTCCGACCGCCAACGCTACGCGCAGCACTGGCTCACGTTCTGGAACGACCTCCTCCGAAACGACTACAAGGGCACCGGCTACATCGACGGCGGGCGCAAGCCCATCCACAAGTGGCTCTACGCCGCCCTGCGCGACAACAAGCCCTACGACCAGTTCGTGCGTGAGTTGGTCAACCCGCGCCCGGAGGCCGAGGGCTTCACCAAGGGCATCGTGTGGCGCGGCGTCGTCAACGCCTCCATGACGCCCCCCATGCAGGCAGCCCAGAACGTCGCCCAGGTGTTCATGGGCGTGAACCTCAAGTGCGCCTCCTGCCACGACTCCTTCATCGACGACTGGCAGTTGAGCGACTGCTACGGCCTCGCCGGCATCTATGCGGACGGGCCCATGCCCATGGTCCAGTGCGACAAGCCCACCGGGAAGGTCGCCGCCTTGCGCTTCCTCTTCCCGGAGCTTGGCTCCGTCGATGCAGCCGCCCCGCGCAGCAACCGGCTCGAGCAGGTCGCCCGCATCATCACCCAACCTTCCAACGGCCGACTGTCCCGCACCATCGTCAATCGCCTCTGGGCACGCCTGCTCGGACGCGGACTCGTCGAGCCCCTCGACGTGATGCAGAACCCCGCCTGGGACGCCGACACCCTCGACTGGCTTGCCGAGGACCTCGTCGCCCATGGCTGGGACCTGCAACGAACCATCGGCCTCATCCTCACCAGCCGCGCCTACGCGTTGCCCTCGGTCGATGAGTCGCCCAAGGCCGGCGAACGCTTCGTGTTTCACGGCCCGATGCTACGCCGGCTCACGGCGGAGCAGTTCCGGGACACGCTGGGCCTCGTGACGGGCGAATGGTTCGAGCGGCCCGAGGGCGACCTGGCCCCCTTGCTGGCGCAAGCCCCCGCCGCCCCTGCCGTTCCAGGCGCACCCACCGCTGCCAGCAAGACCGGCGCATCGCCCTTGCCCGACGCCTTCTGGATCTGGTCGGCCGCGCACGGGGCCTCCGGCGTCCCGCCCAGCACGAACTGGCTACGGCGCATCGTTGTCCTTCCCACGGTTCCTTCCGAGGCCGTCCTGCACGTCCACGCGGACAACGCCGCCCGCGTCTTCCTCAATGGCAAGCGCGTCAAGGGCACCGACGCCGGCGACTGGTCCCAGCCCGGCGTGTATCACCTCAAGGAGGGCTGGCGCGCCGGCACCAACGTGATCGGCATCGAGGCCATCAACGGCGGCGACGGCCCGAACCCGGCCGGCGTCCTCGCCTACGCGCGGATTCGCATGGCTGCGACTAACACCGCCGGCCCGCGCAAGGACGGCGGCAAGGAGCCCGTGGCGGCGGCCGTCCTCCACGACGTCGCCACCGACGGCCGTTGGGAGGCGCGCACGGACGGACCCGGCGGATGGGACGGAGAGGGTTGGAAGGCGGCATCCGTGCTGGGGCCGGAGGGCATGGGGCCGTGGTCCCTGCCGGCCGGCATCGCACGGCGCGTCGAGGGCGCGCCCGTCGTGGGGCAGGCTCGCGCGGCGTTGGTGTCCGCCGACCCCTTGCTGATGGCACTGGGCAGGCCCAACCGCGAGCAGGTCACCACGGTGCGTCCGTCGCAGGCGACGACCTTGCAGGCGCTGGAGCTGACCAACGGCGACACGCTGGCGCGCTTGCTCAAGAAGGGTGCCGAGCGCCTCGTCGCCCAGGGCACGAACGGCCGTGCCCTGGCCGAGCACGTGTTCGGAAGGGCGTTGGTCCGGCCGCCCACCCGCACGGAACGGGCGTTGTCCGAGGAGTTGCTCGGCAAGAGCCCCACGCCAGAGGCTGTCGAGGATTACCTCTGGAGCATGGCCATGTTGCCGGAGTTTCAGTTCATCCGGTGACCGGCATCCGAGGCGCGGGACCGGGTTTTTCACTTTGGAAAATGCAGGAACGAGGGAAGGGATGGGGACACGACGCATGAAGACGACGGATTACACGAGGCGGGAGTTCGTTCGCGGCCTGGGCGCGGCGACGCTCGGGGCATTGGCGGCGGGGCCGTCGCGGTTGGCGGCGTCGGAGCCGTTCAAGCGGCTGTCCGCCACCGCCGACTCTGTCATCGTCCTGTGGATGGGCGGCGGCATGGCGGCGACGGAGACATTCGACCCCAAGGCCTACGTGCCCTTCGAGAAGGGCATGGACCCGCGCCGGGTGCTCTCGACGTTCCCGTCGGTGCCGACGTCGGTGGACGGGGTGCGTTTCAGCGAGGGACTGGAGCGCGCGGGGAAGGTGATGGACCGGGGGACGTTGATCCGCAGCTACACGGCGGGCGACCTGGGTTTCATCCTGCATTCGCGGCACCAGTTCCAGTGGCACACGGGCTACGCGCCGCCACAGACGGTGGCGTGCCCGCATCTGGGGGCGTTCATCGCGCGGACGCTGGGGCCGCGGGACCCGGCGATGCCGGCGTTTATCAACATCGGGCAACGGTTCGACGGCGGCGAGGGCGAGGAATTGAAGGCCTTCACGACGGCGGGGTTCCTGGGAAGCGAGTACGGTCCGTTCAACGTGCCGTTCCCGGACGCCGCCAAGGACGTGGTCGCCCCAGCCAAGGGCATGACGCCGGGACGGTTTGCCAACCGCGACGCCTTCTACCGGCGCATGCTGGAGGCGTCGCCCGTGGGCCAGTTGGGCAGCTCCGCCCAGCGCGAGTCCCTCGTACGCTCCATGGACAACGCGCACCGGCTCCTCGCGTCGCCCTCCGCCAAGGCCTTTGACCTCACCTTGGAAAAGCCCGAGACGGTCGCGAAGTACGCGCCCGGCGGATGGGACTTCTCGCGTCGGCTCACGGGCGACTTCACGCGCGAGGGCAGCTACGAGAAGGCCAACGTCCAGCGGTTCGGCCTGGGATGCCTCCTGGCGCGTCGCCTCGTCGAGGCTGGAGCCCGCTACGTAGAGGTCACCACCGAGTACATCCCCTTCCTCAACTGGGACACCCACGAGCATGGCCATGAAAAGCTGGTGCAAATGAAGCGCGCCATCGACGGCGCCATCGCCCAGCTCGTCCTCGACCTCGAGGAACGCGGCCTCCTCGACCGCACCCTTGTCGTCCTCGCCTCCGAGTTCAGCCGCGACATGATGCAGGAGGGCAAGCCGGACAAGCCCATCCAGGACCAAGTGCCCGTGCCCGAGCGCATCGAGTCCATGACGCACTACGGCATGCACCGGCACTTCACCGACGCCGGCTGCGTCCTGCTCTTCGGCGGGGGCGTGAAGCGCGGCCATGTCCACGGCGTCACGGCCGACGAACGCCCCTGCAAGACCCTCAAGGACCGCGTCGTTATCGAGGACCTGCACGCCTCCATCTACCGCGCGCTCGGCATCCCGCCCAACCTTGCCTACGAGATCGAGCAACGCCCCTTCTACGTCACCCGCGACGGCCACGGGAAGCCCATCGACGCCCTCTTCGCCAAGCCCTTCAGCGCGTAGGCCCCACGTCATGGGCCGCCCCGCCGGCCCGTCCCCACCGATCCAGTCAGCCAGCGCGTACCTCCGTCCCGGGTGGCCAGTCCCCGGGGCGGTTCCAGTTCACGAGGCATCGATCGTCCTCGGCTGACAACGGCATCGCACGCATCCAACCCGCCTCGATTCCCCGCGACGCCAACCTGCACGGCGACGGATGGCCGCCCGCCTCGATCTCCGCCGCCGCGCCGAGCGCCTGGGCCACTGGGTACACCGCGCACAACGGCTCGAGCCCATGCCCGGACTCCGGCACGCAGCCCAGCCCCGGCCCCGACGCCTCCATCAACCGCCCCAGGAACGCAGGCGTCATCGCCGGCAGGTCCACCGCCAAGACCATCAACAACCCTGCCTCAGTCGCGCGCAGTCCCGACATCAACCCCGGCCATGGCCCACAATCCGGAGCCGGATCCGCCAACCAACGCACCCCCTCCACCCCGGCCTCGCACGGCGGCCCGCCCACCCCGCACGCAACCCAAAGACCGCCCGCGCCCGCCTCGCGTGCCCGTCGCAACTGAACTTCCAGCAACGGCATCCCTTCCACCCGCAACGCCGCCTTGTCACGCCCCATGCGACGCGAGGCTCCCCCCGCCAGCACCAGCGCGTCCCACACCAAAAATCGCTCCTTGCGAACCCCCATGCCCGGGGCATGATGCCGCCAACATCAAGTCAGGAAAAACATGAAGAAGCACCTCATTCTCTCCATCGTCGCCGCCCTCGGTTTCGCGGGCTCCGCCCTCGCCAAGGACGTCACCCTCTCCGGCGAGGGCAAGTGCGCCAAGTGCGCCCTCAAGGCCGCCGACAAGTGCCAGAACGTCCTCGAGGTCACCGAGGGCGGCAAGAAGACCACCTACTACCTCAAGGGCGAGGCGTCCGACAAGTTCCACAAGGAAATCTGCGGAGCCACCAAGTCCGTCGAGGCCACCGGATCCGTCTCCGACAAGGATGGCAAGAAGTGGCTGACCGTCTCCGCCATCAAGGCCAAGTAAGGCGGGCCGCGCCCTCGGGCGCACCACCTCCATGATCAGGCCCGGCTCCTCAGCCGGGCCTTTTTGCTG
>JBJSZF010000119.1:0-4119 GCA_046090125.1 Verrucomicrobiota bacterium | reverse complement strand
TCCGGCGGTGGGACGGTCCAGCGACTGCGCAACCCCGCTGCCGCCCCACCCTTGGCACGCGTCTGCAGGGTCGTTCCCCCTGAACGGATCGGTCCCCGAACGAACCTTGGAATCCACGTTGATTGAGGGGGCTTTCGCACCCATCGACGTCCGTCTTTCCTTCTTGCTCCTCCCGGCGATACACACTCGACCCGGACTAGCCAACTCCATGCGGCAGACCGTTCCCCGGGCTTGAGTCCAACCACCGACCTCTGGGACTTTAAGTTTTCATCCCGTCTTCAAATCACCCGGTTTGCTGGGTTTTCGCTCGGGCGCCGAACCACCCAAAAAATGCCTTGCAGGCTGCCCAACATCCATGAGAACGAAAACGGGTTGAAGGTGATGAGCAAACCGGCCCGACATGATCTTGGTGCGCAACACGCGATTTCGGCGCATCTCTCATGCCTGTGGCGCGGGTTGCAGCATCACGACTTTTTCCGAGCATGGGTTGGCATTGCCTTGCTGTCCTCGGTGAGTCTTTCGGGGCAGGATGGCGGTGATTCGGCAGCGGCCCCGTCTGTCTCTTACCAAGGACGCTTGCTGGATGGGGGGCGTGCCGCGAGTGGTTCGTACGATTTCCAATTTGTTCTGACGGATGCCGCCACGGGCGGGCAGGTCCTTGGGCAGCCCATTTCCGTTGGCTTGAACGTTCAGCAAGGGGTCTTCACCACGCCTCTGGCCTTCGCGGCAGAACATTTTAACGGGGCTCCACGCTGGATTGAGGTCCGGGTTCGGCCAACGCCCGCCAACGGGGCCGCCCCAGTAGCCTATGCTGTGCTGGAACGGCAACAGGTCCTGTTCGCTCCTTATGCCATCCGGGCGACGACCGCATCGACGGTGGTGTCGGTACCGGTCCAAAGCCTCCCGGCCGCCGTGCCGCTCAAGGACGGGCAAGGCAAGCTCGACAGCGCGCTTTTGGGTTCCGACATCGCGCGAGCGGCGGACGTGGCTACCGTGTCCCAAGCCTTAGCCCAAGCGCAGGCCGCGTTGCAATCCCAGGCGGCGGCCGTGGGTCAACTCCAGTCGCAGGTTGCCGCTCTCGTGCAGGAAAACGCCGCCCTCCGGCAATCCGTGGATGCAGCGGCCGCGCCGGTGCGGTCGGGTTGGATGGTGGCCTCGGTGGACCCGGCGGACCCGGCTTTGACGAGCGCGGGATTTAGCCGGGCATTTTCGACGCCGGAGCCCGCGTGGGCGTTCGGATCGGCGGCCTCCGCGCCTTCGGCCCGGGTCGATGCCAGCGGGGTGTGGACGGGGCAGGAGTGGTTGGTTTGGGGGGGACGCGGCACGGGACAGATGCCCTTGGCCAGCGGCGCGGGCTATCGGCCTGCCTCCGACGCCTGGGTTGAGATGGGAGCCTCGGACGCGCCCGAGGCGCGCAGTGGCCACACGGCGGTGTGGACGGGCAGCGAGATGATCGTTTGGGGTGGATTTGGAAGTGCCAGCCTCAACACCGGGGGGCGCTTTTCACGCAACCGGATTTCTTGGGAACCCGTGGCGACCTTGAATGCGCCCTCGGCGCGTCAAGGTCATGGTGCCGCTTGGACTGGCGCCACCATGGTGGTCTTTGGCGGGCGCAACGTGGACGGGCTCCTGAATGACGGAGGCATCTACGATCCGTCGCAGGATGTTTGGACGGCGCTTCCCACCGCGCAGGCACCCTCAGCAAGGACGGGGGCCACCGTCTTGTGGACCGGCTCAGGCATTTTGGTATGGGGCGGTGAAACGGTTGCGGCCGGCGACGCCACGGGCGCCTTCCTTCCCTTCGATGCCCAGGGAAATCCCGCCGCATGGGAATCCCTGCCCGTGTTGCCGGGCCTCGTGGCTCGGTCCGGGCATGTGGCGGCTTGGGACGGTCAACGATTGATCATCTGGGGCGGGCGCAGCATGAGTCGGCAGTTGTTGTCCGATGGCGCCGTCCTGGATTTGGCCACCCGGACGTGGACGACCCTCAATTCGAGCGGCGCACCGACGGCCCGATACCAGGCAAGCGGCGTTTGGACGGGAGAGGAATTGCTGGTGTTCGGCGGGCAGGATGCCGGTGGGGCGGCGTCGGGCGGCCATGCATGGAGGCGTTCCTCCGGCACATGGCGCGTGCTGCCCGCCTCCAACCCGGCGGTCGCCCGGTCCGGCGGATTGGCCGCATGGACGGGGACGGATCTTCTTTTGTTCGGCGGGCAGGGGGCTGCGGGTTCATCCCCCATCGGACAAGCACAGCGACTCGCGGCGTCGCCGCCGTGGCATTTCTTCAGACGAAGCCCGAACTAGCCCTTGGAAGACGATCAACGGCCATGAGGAAACAATTAGCATACTGGCATGGGTGGGTGGCGACATGGCTGTTGATGGCGACGGGCGTGGGCGTGCGTGCCCAGTGGGTCACGCAAACCAACTCCCTCAAGGCCGGCTGGAACGCCGTGTACCTCTTTGTGGACGCGGGTTATGCGCCCATCAGCGACGTCATGGCCTCCGCCCCGGACATCGAGGAGGTGTGGCTGTGGAACCCGCCCATCGTGGGGCAGCAATTTGTGGAAAGCCCGCAGGTGCCCACCAGCACCGGGTCGAGGTGGAGCAAGTGGACCAGCAGCCTTGGTCCGACGTCGCCCCTGAAGGTCCTGATCCCCAATGCCGCCTACTACGTGAAGGTCAAGGACGCCACGACGACCTACTCCTGGCGGCTCAAGGGCAAGCCCATGCCGCCCACTTATGGATGGACCAGCTCCGGCCTGAACTTTGTTGGGTTTCCGCTAGCCCAGCAGCTTTCCTACGAGCGGTTTTTCCTCCCGGCACCCCGGCTCATGCAGGGGACAGAGATTTACGCATCGCCGGGAGGGGCGTTTGGGCCGGTGAATCCCATCCGGGTATTCGACCTTGCCCGCACACTCCTCCAGCGGGGAGAGGCCGTTTGGATGCGCGTGGACGGGGGCTTCAATCGCTACTTTGGGCCGTTCGAGGTCAACGTGGCCGGGCAACGGGGCATCGATTTCGGCACCGAGCTCACACAGGTCGGCTTCCGCATCCGGAACACGTCGCCCGGGACGAACAAGGTTCGGATGACGTGGCATCGGTCCGAGCTGCCTCCCACCGGTCAGCCCGTGATACCGGCGTTGCCTCCCCTCGTGGTCCGAGGCGACTTCAACGTCTCAGGCGGCGTGAGTTATGCCGGCATCCCCATGGTGGACAACGACGAGTTGCTGGCCCTCGACCCTGAAGCCGTCACCGCGAGGGAATGGGATTTGCCGCCGGCTGGCCAGCCCGGTGCCGACATGCAAGTGGTGGTGGGCGTGGCGCGAGCCCGGATCACCGAGGAACCCGGCACCGTCCTCGCAGGAATCCTGAGGATTCGCGACGACCAAGGCCTGTTGCAGGTGGACCTCCCGGTCACGGTGACGGCGCAGTCCACGGCCGGCCTTTGGGTGGGGGAAGCGCGCGTGACGCAGGTGATGCAATACCTGAAGAACTATGCCGGCAGCGGATCAGGGTCGCCTCGGATCGGCCGCCGTTGGACCTCCACGTCCGTGGACATTTTCACAGGGGGCGACGCGGGCGAAGGCCTCGACCTCGACGGAACGTTTGCCTACGCGGTCAATGTGGGGGAAGCCGTGAGTTCCACCGTCCGGGGCGTTGCCTTCACTTCGGCGGCGGCGGCAACGGGATACTCTCAAACCGTCCAAACGACGTCCGCCACGTGGCTTCAACCGGATTACGGCACGACAGCCGCAGACAATGCCCTCGAGGTGGTGATGCGGTCCGTCGGGTCCTCGGCCAACCCCAACAAGCCCACGTTCACGATGAACGTGGAGGCAGGGGTTCGATACAAGCTGCAATTGCTGTTTGGGGAATCCGGGACCACGGCTCCGTGGCGTGGCTTTGACGTTCTCATCGACGACAAGGTCGTCGTGCCGAACTTCATCCCCGGGACCTACACCACGCGCGACGGTTCCTTTGCCGTCCAAAAGACCCGGGTGGGCGTGGTGGTCACCCATGAGTTCACGTCGGCCTCCGCGCAGGTAAAGGTGACGTTGGACGGGCCGGGGGCGAGTTCCACGGACGTCCTCAACCGGGATCCGATCCTCAACGGGCTGA
>JBJSZF010000118.1:0-2179 GCA_046090125.1 Verrucomicrobiota bacterium | reverse complement strand
TCGGGTTTGGGTGGGTTCGTTTGGGGGGCCGTGGACCTATGATGGACGGGATTTTGAGGACTTGACCGGATGGATGGATCCGAGCCCGGGAAGGCGTGTGCTGCGGTCCGTGATGACGGATGGCGATGGCCGGGTGTGGATGGGGAGCTTTGGGAGCATTGTCGTTCACGACGGGAAGCAGCGGCGTGCCTATGGGAGCGAGGCTGGCGTGCCGGCCCACTTGATTTGGGATCTTGCGGACGTCGGGGGCGGCGAGGTGTGGGCGGCGACGACGCTGGGCCTGATCCGGGGGAAGGGCGGACGTTTCGAGGAGGTGGCCGGTCCGGATGTGCTGGGGCAGGGCGAGACCTACCGGGTGTTGGGGGAGGGTGGGCGGGCATGGTGCCTGAGCCGTGATGCATTGAGCCGTTGGGACGGGGCGGGATGGACGATCTTGGCGCAGGCGGAGCCGGCGGGGGCCGGCGGGTTGATGGGGATGTCACAGGCGGCGGGAGGTGGCTTGTGGGTGGCGTACGAGGGCGAGGTGCGGCTGCTGCGGGACGGGCGGTGGGCCAAGTCTTGGAAGCGGCCGTTGGGAATGCGCGGCGACGTGGTGCGCTTGCTGGAGGATTCCCGGGGCAACGTGTGGATGGGGGGATGGCAGCATGGGCTGGCCGTGTTCGCGCCGGACGGACGCGTTCGGGGCCTGGGGCGAGAGCAAGGGCTTCCGAACGAGTCCGTGTCGGGCCTTGCGGAGGATGGGGAGGGCAACGTGTGGGTTGCGACCAACGGCGGGGGATTGGTGCGTTTGCGTCCCTTGGCATTTCGAGTGCACGGGTTGGAGTCGGGCGTCCGGCAGGTGGTCAACCACATGGTGGAGGTGGCCCCGGGCCGCTTGCTGTTGGCGACGCATGGCGACGGCATCATGGAGATGCGGGACGGCCGGGCGACGCCGGACCCGGATCGCAAGGACGGCGGGGATCCCGTGTATCCGTGGGTTTCGGTGTTGCACCGGGACCGCCAGGGGGTGCTTTGGGCCGGGTTGACGGGCGTGGGCCTTGGGAGGCGGGATGACAAGGGGTGGAGCGTGGTGCCCGGCGAACAGGTGGGGGCGCAGCAGGTGATGAGCCTGCATGAGGATGCGGCGGGCCGCTTGTGGGTGGGCACGGTGGCGGGGGTGGCGATGGGGGAGCGGGGGATGTTTCGGCCGATGGGCGCCGACTCGATGGCGCCGCACGCGGTGATCGTGTCGATGGCGGAGGATGGCGAGGGTTCCCTTTGGTGTTCGGGAAACCATTGGGGTTTGTACCGGCTGAAGGAGGGGCGTTTTGGGCGGGTTGAACTTCCAGGAATTGCGACGAATGCCGGGTTTAGCGTGGTGCTGCGGTCGCGAGACGGCAGCGTTTGGGTGGCGGCCGGGGAGGAAGGGTTGGCGTGGGTGCGCAACGGAAAGCCGACGACGTTTGGACCAGCGCAAGGATTGGCGGCCTTGGACTTCGCGGGGTTGATGGAGGATGACGACGGGCACGTCTGGGCGGCTTCGAGGACGGTGGTGGCCCGGATCACCCGGGAGTCGTTGGAGGTGGTGGCGTCGGGACGGGGGAAGACCCTGGACGTCCGGTATTTTGATGGCCGGGACGGGCTCGGGATGCTGTCGGGGGAATCCTGGTGGCAAGGCCAGATGAAGGCGTCGGACGGCCGCCTGTGGTTCACGACGCATCGGGGCTTGGCGGTGGTAGATCCGCGTCGGCTGCCCGTCCGGACGAGGCCGCCCGTGGTGGAGATCCGGCGGGTTGTGAGGGCGGCGGGCGAGGCGTTGGTTGGCGGGGAAGGTGGGGGGATCGAGCTGCCGTTCCGGAACAACCTCATGGAGGTGCGGCATCATGCGCGGGTGCTGGGGACGCCCGAGCGGGTGCGGTACGAGAGCCGGCTGCTGCCCGCTGGCGGATGGCGGGACATCGGGGCCTCGCGGAGCACCCTGCTCCGGGACCTGCGGCCGGGAACGTATAGGCTGGAGGTGCGGGCGACGTTGAACGGGCTGGAATGGGGGGAGGCGGCGGGGGTTCCGTTCGTGGTGCGTCCGCCGTTTTGGGCGACCTGGTGGTTTTTGGTGGCGTGCGGGGTGGCGGGGGCGGGCGGGGTGGGCCTTGCCGTGCGGGGCATGGTGCGGGCCCGGTACCGGCGGCAAGATCGGAAGAGC
>JBJSZF010000117.1:0-10011 GCA_046090125.1 Verrucomicrobiota bacterium | reverse complement strand
GTCGATGTCGGGCGGGTTGGCGATGATGTTGGTGCACACCTGGGTGAGCAAGGCGTGCGGGGGCGCGGCATACGCGGAGTTCAAGACGTTGCTTTCGACGTTTTATGCGGTGGCGGCAGTGGGCGGTGGATTGTGGGTGTCGTTTGCCCAGCGGACGGCATCGGCGGTGACGGAGGACGGCCTGGCGACGGTGGGTCGGCAGGCGCGCTGGACGCTGGCATGGCTGGGGTTGGGGTGGTGGGTGGTGGGAGTCGTCCTGTGGTGGATGCAAGGGCACTTGGTGGCGGCTTGGAAGCTCGCGGGCGCGGGGGGATTGTGGGCGACTTGGTTGCTGGGGTTGTTGACGTTGTGGTTGTCCGTGCTGAGGGGAGTGGTGCAGGGGAGGCAACGGTTCGGGGCTTTGGGGGGGGTGGCCATCCTAGACGGCATTGGCCGGCTGGCGGCCGTAATGCTGCTGGTGACGTGGTGGCAGGCGTCGGCAACCGGTGCGGTCATGGGGGCGGTGGTGGGCTGTGCGCTGGCATTGGCCCTGGGGGCCTGGGGAGCGCGGAACGTCCTGGCTTTGAGGCGTTCGGGGGCCCGTGGCGGCGCGAACCATGCGGGATGGGGTGGGTCGGGAACGGCCTTGCTGGCCTTGCAGGCAGCGGCGCTGCAGGTGTTCCAGCAATACGACAACCTGTTCTGGGCGGGGGCGATTCCGGCGGAGGCCCTCGGGGTGTGGAGCCTCGGTACGAACTATTCGCCCGCGCAGACGGTGGGCTTTGGCATCACCCAATTCACGGTGCCGTTGGTGTTGGTGATGTTGCCGCGGGTGGCACGGGCGGCGGCGCTGGGCGAGGGGACGGGGACGTTGCGGCTGACCTTGTGGTGCACGGGGGTGATGGGCGGGTTGGCGGCGTTGGCGTGCACGGTGGCCCCGCGGTTGCCGTTGCAGGTGATGTTCTTCAACAACCCGGCGAGCTGGGCGGCGGCCCCGTTGGTGCCGTGGTTTGCATGGGCAATGGTGTTGTTCGCGCTGGCAAACGTGGTGTTAAACGACCTCGTGGCCCGCGGACACGTGAGGGTGACGTGGATCGTTGCAGGCGTGGCGGTGGCATACGTGATGACGCTGGGGTGGTTGCGGCCGCACTGGGTGACGTTGCCGCCCATGGATGCCTACCGGTCGGGGGTGCAGGTATTGTGCGGGGCCACGGCGGCCCTCCTCGTGGCCAGCGTGTGGGCACGCCGGGCTTGGGTGGGCTAGGCCACGACGTCGCGCCGGCGTAGGCAAGGGCGATGCCGCAGGGAGGGAAGGCATCGCGAAGCAGGTCAAGACACCACGGACGTCCCAACCGAATCCTCCCAGCCCTGCCACCTTTTCAGGGGACGTGAGCCCCGGTTGGCTCGTTGCGACCCTCCGGCGTGGCTGTCTGGCCGTCGATGGCCGCCGCCCGAAACCGGGGCAGCGTTGGAAGGTTGGAGGGGGTCGGAGCCGGCGCGGCGGTCCCGGTGGCATCCAGGAGGTGAAGACGGCCATTCGACACGAGGGCAAGGTGCTGTCCGTTGGGGGCGATGGCGACGAGACTGATCGGCGGCGGGAAATGGAGCTTGAGCAGCTCCCGCCAGAGGGTGGTGTTCCAGAAGCGGAGGTCACCGGACGCGTCGCCCGTCACAAGGGTCCTGTCATCCGGGGCAATGGCGAGGCCGAGAACGGGGTGTGACGACGCCCGCCAGCGCATGATGGGGCGACGGCCCTCGACATCGATGGCGGCGACGGAGCCATCGGTGAATCCCACGGCTCCCCAATGACCGGAACGCGTGAACGCAACGGAGGCAACCGCGCCGGTGGCGACCACGGATTGTTGGCGGGGTCGCAGGGTGAACAGCGATGGCCCGGATGGGCCGGCGAGCAGGATGGCGTTGCCATCGGGCGAGAGGCGGAAGGCATCGAAGCGGCCGATGGGTCCCGGCAGCGTCTGGCCCGTGGCGAGGTGGAGGAGTCGAACGACATGGGAATCGTCGAGCCATGCGACGAACGCACCGTCCGGGGAGGCTTCCCATTGGCTGCCGCTTGGGGCGATGCAGGGGCTGCCGGTGTTGCTGCCACCCGCATGGATCCATGGACCGGATTCGAGGCGGCCGTCCCGGGTGGCCACGAACACGCCGTTCCCGGTGCGGTCCAGTGCCAAGGGGAAACCTGGCAGGCTGGCGGGTGGAGCCGAGGGCTCGGCCATACGCCATGCCATCGCCACGGATCGTGGTTGCGGACCAAATCCAACGGAGATCCTCGAGGCGTCCGCCGAAAACAGGATCCGCCGCGGGGCGAGGTCGGCGGGCCATCCGTTCCAGGCCGCCGTCTCAGCCGGGCGCGGCCCTGGATGCGGATGAACGATGCCGTCGAGCGTGGCGACGCGACGCCTCAAGACGAACCATTCGATGGAGCGGAGGTCGGGCATGGCTCCCGAGGGGAGGCTCGATTCCAAGAGCCGCAACGCGGCGGCGCCATCGCCGGCGTCGGCTGCCGCGCCGGCCTGGGACAGGTCCATCGCGTACCGCGCGAGCGCCGTCGCATGGAGCATGTCGCGACGGGAACCGACCTCGGCCTGGCGTTGCCGGTGGACGGCCCAACCTGCCAAGGAGGCAAGTGCGACGAAGGCCGGGGCGAGCAGCAAGGCGAGGATCCAGGGCGTTTTTCCACGCCACCATGGTTGGGCGTCGCGCGAGTTCTTCGCCGTCAAGGCATGGACCGATTGCCCTGTCAGCGCTCGTTCCAGGTCATCGGCCAACGCCGCTGCGCTCGGGTAACGGGCGGAAGGTTCCCGGGCGAGGCACTGCATCGTGATCGCCTCCAGGGATTCCGGAATCCCCGGAACCCAGTCGGAGGGCGGGACAGGATGGGATTGGACCACCTTGGCGAGCGCGGCGGCGACGGATTCGGCGGCGAATGGGGCGCGGCCGGTGAGGCAAAAATACAGCAGCCCGCCCAGGCCGTGGACATCGGTGCGGACGCCGGACGGTTGGGATTGTCCGGCCACCTGCTCCGGGGCCATGAAGCTGGGAGAACCCATGGTCTCGCCGGTGGCGGTGAGGCGGGCATCGATTTCGAGGAGCCGGGCAAGCCCGAAGTCGGTGACTCGGGGTTCGCCGTCGGTGCCCAGCAAGACGTTGGTCGGCTTGATGTCGCGGTGCAGGACGCCTTGCTCGTGGGCAAACTGAACGGCCAAGGCAACCGTCCGCACGATGCGGGCGGCCTCGCGGGGTTCCATGGGGCGACGACCGGCCACCTCGCCGAGGTCGGGGCCATCGACGAGGTCCATCGTGAAGTAGGGGATGCCGTCGTGCTCGCCGATGTCGCGGATGGCGACGATTTGGGGGTGGACGAGGCGTGCGGCCAAGGTGGCCTCGGCGCGGAACCGGGCGAGGCGGGAAGGATCCGATCCAAGGCTGAGCGGGAGAAGCTTGAGCGCGACCGGGCTGCCATCCGTGGTCCGGGTGGCCAGCCAGACGGCACCCATGCCTCCCCGGGCAATTTCATGGACGAGTTGGTAGGCTCCCATGGTGGACCCGGCCGGGGAGGGACCGGAGGGAGGGAAGGGATCCGCCAGGAGAAGTTGGGCAATGCAGGCGGGGCAAGCGGACCGAAGCGGGGAAGCCACGGAATCCCCGAGGAGTGGGCCGCCGCAACCCGGGCAGGAGGAGGACATGGCGGCGGCGGTTAGGGAACCTCGGCGAAGGATTCAGGCGGCTCGCGCAACACGGCGAGAAGATGCTCGAGTTCCTCCTCGATCTCGGGGGTTGTGGCGCTGTCGGGGAGGGTGTCGGCGACGACGGCACGAACGTGCTGGCGAAAGCGTTGCCGGATGCGAAAGACCGAGACCTTGAAGTAGTTCTCGGTCATGCCCAGCCGTTGGCCGAGGTCGGCGTAGGTGAGGTCCTTGTCGCGTTGGAGAATGACGCGGCGCATCTCCTCGAAGAGGGGTTGCTGTCCGGAGCGGGCGTAGTCGGCCTGGAGGCGCTCGAGGGCCTGCTCGAGGATGCGCATCGCCCAGCGGCGCTCGAAGATCTTCTCCGGCGTGTCCTTGGTGTGCGGTTCGTCGCGGAAAAAGCGTTCCTCGGGATCGAGGTCGAGGGAGATGTGGAGGTAGTGGGCGCCGCGCTTGGCGCGTTGGGAGGCCCGCCATTCGTTGATGATGAACCGTCGAAGGCTGGCCAGGAGAAAGGTGCGAAACTTCCCGCGTTCGGGGTCCGCAAGGCCGATGCGGCGGTCCGCCAGCAGGCGGGCGAAGAACGATTGGGTGATGTCCTTGGCGTCGTCGGGATTCTTGCCGGAGCGCCGGACAAAGGCGTAGAGCGGAGGCCAGTACTGCTTGCACAGGTGCTCGAGCGCCTCGAAGGCGGCGTCGTCATCATTGCGCCCGGCCTTGAAGACAAGGCTCCAGCGGGTGGTGACGAACGGGGAACGAGGGAAGGGCTGGTCCTCGAAGGAGGAAGGGTTCATTGGGGAGACCTAGATTGTGTCGGAAGGCTAGGCCTGAATCGGCCGTGCGCCAGTCCCGGGATGGATCAATCGCAGTCGCCCACTTCGACCGGCAAGCCCGGCCTGGAGATGAGGGCAAGATAGGCGACGTCCCAGTTGGCGAGCCGAAAGCAGCCGTGGCTTTCCGGACGACCCACCGTTTCCGGCGACGGGGTGCCATGGATGCCCATGCCGGGACGGTTGAGTCCGATCCATGCGACGCCAACGGGGTTGTTGGGGCCTGGAGGCAGGAGGAGCTTGCGATCCAACGACCGGGCTTCGGACGACTCAGGGAAGCGGGCAGGGTCGAAGGTGTAGCTGGGGTTTTTGACGATCGAGGCGACGCGGAGGGAGCCGACGGGGCGTGAGGATGCGAGGCGCCCGATGCTGCACGGGGCCATGAGGACGATGTGCCCGGAGGCATCGCGGGCCAGCAGTGTGCAGGTCTTGAGGTTGATGGAAATGCGGGTGGCCGGGCGGATGGGAGGGTCTCGGAAGCGGGGCAGCACCAGCTCCGTGCCCGGTGAAACCTGCTTCCAGGAAATACCGGGGTTGAGCTGAAGAAGAAGCTTGGGGTGGGCTGACGAACGCTCCGCCAAGGCTTCCAGAAGGGTTTCGTGGGGCAGGCTTGGTGCCCGGGACTTGCCCAGCCACGTGGACGGGACCGTCCCCAGGGCGGCCACGTCACCTGCCGTAACCACATATGGTGTCAAGGTGGGCTCGACGGGAGGGGATGGCACGGGATCGTTCGCCGTGGAGCCGAAGGAATGGGTCAGGTTTGCGGATTGTTGATAGGCCCGAAGGGCCGCACGTGTGCGGGGTCCGTCGAGACCGTCGATGGACCCGACGCGAAAACCCCGCCCCGACAAGGCGACTTGGAGTTTGAGGATGCCAGA
The DNA here is from genome assembly GCA_046090125.1 of Verrucomicrobiota bacterium. Classification (GTDB taxonomy): domain Bacteria; phylum Verrucomicrobiota; class Verrucomicrobiia; order Limisphaerales; family UBA9464; genus UBA6176. The sequence goes on along the minus strand of JBJSZF010000117.1, from coordinate 4,620 downwards.
GCTTGGCGAATGAACGGGCGACGCCGGGGGGGGCAAGGCGGACAGGGATGCTGGCAGGCACCCGATCATCACGGCTTGGAGGATCGTGACGCGGACGCCGCGAGCCCATCCAGCCTGCTGACCGCCTGCCCGGATGACTCGGCCCCATCCGGAAAACAACCGCCCCGGCCATGCCAACCGGCTCAAGGATGATGGCTAGGGGTTTGGCGCAGCTACCTGCTTGGCAACCGCCTCAAGCCATGTTTTCTGGATGGGATAAAGAAAATCCTGGGAGATGTCCGGGAGATGCTTGGCAACCATCGAGAAATTGCCCTCCGAGAACTCCAACTCGACGGCGGCCAGCCGCCAGAAGGTGCGTTCCTCGTTGGTCAGCGCGCTGAGGGGCAGGTCGTCCAACACCTTGCGGGCCTCAGCCGTCCGGCCATTGCGGACCAAGGCAAATGCGTGGTTAAGGTACGAACCATGTTGGTAGGCCGCTTTCTGGAGGATTTGAAGCGTCAGTTGGACGGCCTCGGCGGGGCGTGCGCGATTGATCAGCAAGGCTGCGGCGAGGTTGTTGATGTTCTCCAGCCGGCCTGGGTCCAAGGAATAAGCCTTTTCGGCGGCAACCAGCAACGCGGCATGGTCGCGCTGTTCCCAAGCCAGGCGCCCCATCGCGAACCAATACTCCGCCGAGTTGCCGTAGCTGGTTTCAAGCTGCCTGAGGACTTCGCGCGCCTCGCTGCGGAAGCCCATCCGATCCAGCGTGTTGGAAGCATCCATGCACAACGACGGTTCCTTTGGAAGGTTATCCAGAAGCTTCTTGAACAACTCCATGGCACGCTCCGTCCGTCCTGAGGCCCTCTCGGAAAGGCCATCGAGAAAATCTGCGTAGCCGGCGAAAACGCGAGACAGGAAAGCATGGCTCCTCATCCGAGCCGCCACCGACCGGACCTCGTCCCAGGCTTGGCTGGCCACGAGCATTTGACTGGTGAGAAACCACGTGTTGGGGTCGTTGGAAAAGCTGTCGAGCTGGTTTCGGGAAAAACCCGCGGCAAGCCTCTCCAACCGGAGCATGGACCAAGTTCGCAGCAGGAGCGTCGCCCCATCGCCCGTTTCGGGCGGAACGGCATAGGCCGTCGCGCGCGCCACGGCCATCGCGTGCTTTCCGGCCGCCTCCAGCACCAGCCAAGCCCGGGAATGATCCTCCAGCTCGTCCTGACGCAAGGAACGAAGCTCCTCAAAGGAACGATCAAAGGCCTCCGTGTCTAGGCGTTCGGCCTCCACGATGGAACGTAGGCGAAGCGCAAGCACCTTCAGTTCCGGACGCTTCGCGGCGTCGTCAAGGATGGCCATGCTCGGGCCGATCTCGGTCGGCTTTCCGGAGAGGGCCAGCCATGCCGCCCGGTACAATCCCAGCGACGCATCGCTCTGCATCGCGTCCCGATGCAAGTCCCAAGCGGCCGCAAATTCCTTTAGGCGGCCCGTCTTGAAGGCGGCCTCCGCAAGTCCCTTTGCGGCCGAGGTGGATATGGAGCGGTTGGTGGTGTTCAGAAAGGCCCAGGCGACATCGTTCATCCCGGCCTTGAGACAAATCCGCCCGGCGATGTCGAGCGCCGTGGGGTCATTCGTGCCCACCAAGGCAACCATCCACTGAGACTGCTGTGCCCCGATGTTCAGCCACTGGCGCTCCAACCCGTCATGGTGCAACACAAATTCAACGAAGGACCGAAGGTTTCCAACGTGGGCTGGTTGGTTCCCCAAAGCTCCCAACCAAGCCTGCAAGGCCTCCTTGGTCTTTCCTTCCGTCTCAAAGCTCCGTGCGGACCTCGACAGCATCCAGGCCTGAACCATGTCCAGCAGGCTCACCCGAATCACCGGCAGGGTATTCTCCGGCGTAATAACCCAAACCTTTGGCAAGCTAAGGCTCACCGCCCCAAGGCTGGCTAGGACACACGCAATCGCTATGGCGAACTTCCGGTCGCTCCGAAGCAGCTTGAACAACCCACCGCGCCTGCGACGTGACTTCTTGCCCGACCGCGTCCTCCGCCCCGTGCCGGGGATGTTGGTCTCCAACTTGCTGACGGATCCGTGTTGCACTTGCCCCCTTTTTACAGGCTGACCGCACGGCGGTCGAGCGTTTGAACGCCCTTGAATCGGGCCGTCCTCCCGTCACGATATGGTCCGCAGCCATGGCCCCTGAAAACCGCCAGGGAAAAATCAGGTTGACCCAGCGGTTGACCGACCCTCCCCGCCAACCTATCACCCATGCAAAAAGCTCCAGTCATGCCAGCCACGCCTTCTGACAAGCCCTCCGACCGAAACGTTGAAAAAAACACGCCGCGCGCCGTCGAAGCCAAGGCGGTGACGCCCACGCTCCCGGATTCGCCCAAGCTCACCCCCCAAAAGGCCCGGGACCTCGAGGCCGCCATTGGCACCATCACCAAGTCCTTCGGGGAAGGCGCCATCATGAGGCTGGGTTCCCAGGTCATCCGCCCCATCGAGGTGATCCCCACGGGAGCCCTGGCGGTGGACATGGCCCTGGGCGTGGGCGGGGTTCCACGTGGCCGCATCATCGAGATCTACGGGCCGGAATCCTCCGGCAAGACGACCCTGATGCTTCATGTCATTGCCAATGCCCAGAAGGCCGGCGGCATCGCCGCCTTCATCGACGCGGAGCATGCCCTCGACCCCGCCTACGCCCGCCGCCTCGGGGTCGATCTGGAGCAACTCCTCGTCTCCCAGCCCGACTCCGGCGAGGAAGCGCTCACGATCTGCGAGACCCTGGTTCGCTCCAACGCCGTCGATGTCATCGTCGTGGACTCCGTCGCGGCCCTCGTTCCCAAGGCCGAACTCGAAGGCGAAATGGGCATGGCCACCATGGGCATGCAGGCGCGCCTGATGTCCCAAGCCCTCCGCAAGCTCACCGCCATCCTCAACAAGGCCCGCACCACCTGCATCTTCACCAACCAAATCCGCGAGAAGGTTGGCGTTATGTTCGGCAACCCCGAGACCACCCCCGGCGGCAAGGCCCTCAAGTTCTACGCCTCCGTCCGCATGGACATCCGCCGCAAGGACGCCCTGAAGGACGGCTCCGGCAACGCCATCGGCAACCACGTCAAGGTCAAGGTCGTCAAGAACAAGGTCGCCCCGCCCTTCGTCGAGGCCGAGTTCGACATCCTCTTCAACCACGGCATCGACAAGGAGGGCAGCATCCTCGACTGCGGGCTCGACGTCGGTGTCGTGGAGAAAAAGGGCGCCTGGCTCCAGTACGCCGGCGAGCTCATCGGCCAAGGCAAGGACGCCGCCCGCAAGACCCTCGCCGAAAAGCCCGAGATCGCCCGCAAGATCAAGGAGGCCGTCGTCGCCAAGAAGGTCGCCGAGCTCGCCGCCCAGCCCGGGCCCGGCGGCTCCCCAGCCCCCGCCCCGGCCCCGGTGGCCGCCCCGGCCAAGGCCTAGGCTCACACCCCTGTTCGACCGCCACCGCGCCGCCGGCGTCTCCCCCAGGAGACGCCGGCTTGCTTTTGCTTCCTGCCCCATGGCGCCAACCCCGAACTTGAAACGTGAAACCGAAGGCCCTCCCCCGCATAGTCGGACGCGCATGAGCCAGTCCAAGGTGCCCCGCGTCTCCCGCAAGTTCGCAGCCTACCCGCGCCTCAATCCCCTCGGGGTCGGGCGTGACATCGGTGCGGCCGACCTCATCGACCAATGCTTCCTTGCCTACAACGGCGGCCGCCTCCGCGAGGCCGCGCTGCTCCTCGCCCGCAAGATGCTGCCCGAGGACGGGTACGTGGGCATGTCCTTGACTGGCGCCCTTACCCCGGCCGGGCTCGGCAAGTCCTGCCTCATCCCCCTCATGAAGGCCGGCTTCATCGACTGGATCGTCTCCACCGGCGCCAACCTCTACCACGACCTCCACTACGGCCTCGACATGAAGCTCTACTCGGGCTCCCCCTTCCTGGACGACGTCGAGCTTCACAAGGAAGGCGTCATTCGCATCTACGACGTCCTTTTCGACTACAACGTCCTGCTCGACACCGACGCGTTCGTCCGGGAGGTGATCAAGGGGCCCGAGTTCCAGCGGCCCATGGGCACGGACGAGTTCCACTTCCTCCTCGGAAAGTACGTCGCCGAGCGCGGCCGCAAGCTGGGCATCGCCGACAGCTCGGTGCTGGCCACCGCCCATGAATGCGGCATCCCCATCTTCACCTCCAGCCCGGGCGACAGCTCCATCGGCATGAACGTCGCCGCCATGGCGCTGCGGGACTCGCGGCTCATGTTCGACGTCAACCGCGACGTCAACCAGACGGCCGCCATCGTCTATCACGCCAAGAACACTCGCCACACCAGCTCCGTCTTCATCCTCGGCGGCGGCTCCCCAAAAAACTTCATGCTCCAGACCGAGCCTCAAATCCAGGAGGTCATGGGCATCCAGGAAAAGGGCCATGACTACTTCCTTCAGGTTACCGACGCCCGTCCCGACACCGGCGGCTTGTCCGGGGCCACCCCGGCGGAGGCGGTGAGCTGGGGCAAGGTCGATCCCGACAAGCTCCCGGACTCGGTGGTGTGCTACACGGACAGCACCATCGCGTTGCCTTTGCTGAGCGCCTATGTCCTGACGCGCGTGAAGCCCCGGAAGCC
>JBJSZF010000116.1:0-1973 GCA_046090125.1 Verrucomicrobiota bacterium | reverse complement strand
AGGATTTGCTGGGCCGGGACACCAAGGCCGAGGACTAACCGCGACCGGGGAAACGGAGAGAAGGAAGGAACGATGACCACCAACACCGCCGCCGTTCGAGTGCCGGGAACAACGGCCAACCTAGGGTCCGGCTTCGACGTCCTGGGCGTTGCGCTGAGGCTCTACAACCGCGTGGTCGTGACGCGCGTGCCTGGGAAGGGCGTCCGCATCGTGTCGCCGATTGCGGAGGACGCGCGGGCGGGGGCGACGGAGATGGTGGCCGAGGCGGCATCGGCGTTCTTCCGTGCGACGCGTTCGCGTTCGTTCGGCTTCGGGATCTCGATCACGGGGGACGTCCCGGTTGCGCGCGGGCTGGGATCCTCGACGACCGTGTTGGTGGGCGCGTTGGCCGCGTTGGATGCGTTGACGGGGGCTGGGTTGGGCAAGGAGGGGGTGTTCCAGTTGGCCAACGAGCTGGAGGGACATCCGGACAACGCGGCCCCCGCGACGTTTGGCGGGTTCACGGCGTCGGCACCAGCAGGTGCCGGGGCATGCGTGGCGCGATTCCCGGTGTCGGCCAAGGCGCGGTTCGTGGTGCTGGTGCCCGGCTTCGAGGTGCGCACGGCGGATGCACGGCGGTTGCTGCCGTCCGAGTATGCAAAGGTGGACGTGGTCCATGCGCTGGGGCGGGTGGCGATGATCACGGCTGCGTTTGCGTCCGGGAACCTGGAACAATTGGCCGGGATGTTTGACGACCGGGTGCACCAGCCGTGCCGGACGCCCTTGATCCCCGCGTTGCCCAAGGTGATTGCGGCGGGCGTGCGCGCGGGGGCGGTGGGCGGGTGGTTGTCAGGATCGGGCTCGACGATTGTGTGCCTTGCGACGGGCGATGCCGCGCGGGTGGGCCGTGCCATGCAACGGGAGTTGCCGGAGTCGCGGCTGCACGTGGTGGGGGCGGATCCGACGGGATACCGGATCGAGCCTGCGCGGGGATGAAGGGAAGGGGCCGGCGGCGGTGCCTTCAGGGCCGCTGGGGACGAATGCGGGCGACGTCGATGAGGTTGGTGTTGGCGACGCCGAGTTCCTGGAGGGCGGCGTTGAAGTAGAGGTCGGTCTTGATGGGCTTCTCGCCGTCGATCGGGTGGGTGGCCCGGGCGCGCTCGATGTCCTGGATGCCAAGGATGTCGAGGGCGACGGGGTCGGTGCTGAAGCGGAGTTGGTTCAGTGCGACGGCGTAGTGAAGGAGGGTGCGGTCCTCGCCTCGGTACTGGCACAGGAGGGCGTCGGAGACACCGAAGGCGAGCTTCCCGAACAACTCGTCGAGGGCGCAGATTTCGGGGAGTGCCTCGGCGAGACGCCACGCCTCCTGCTCGAAGCGGAGGGTGTTGTCCACGGCTCCCAGGGAGAGGTTGGCGAGCTGGCCATTGAGGCCGAGGTGGTTGTGGTTCAGCAGGGGGGTGACGAGGACGATCTTGGTGATGTCGCGCGTGAGGAGCTTGGAGACGTGGGACCGCTTGCCGGCGTCGGCGCGGTCCCGGCGCGGGTATTCGAGGTCGCCGATGAGGAGCCGTCCCACGGTGGCGTTCTCGTAGGCATGGTCGGCGTCCCATCCGATCTCCTCGGTGGCGGCCCATCGGACGCCGAGTTCGTCGGCCAGCTTGCCGTATCCGGCCAGGATGATGTCGCTGGCGCGCTTGTCCCACAGGACGACCTGGCGAGGGGGATGGCCGGCGGCAAGGAGGGATTGGACGAGGGCGCGCACGACGACGGGGCGCGTCCCGGTGACGGGCCCCGGGGCGGTGCACAGGCGGAAGCCAACGACGTCCTTGGGGGCGACGAAGCGGCGCCAAGCAGCGCGGGTGTCGTTGGTCTTGGCGAGGGCTTGGATGCCGCGCTGGATCATGTCGCGGACGGTGGCTTCGACGGGCTCGAAGGCGCGCGTGGCGTCGATGTCCTCGATGACATGGACGGTGGCGCGGCGGTCGGCCCCGGCC
>JBJSZF010000115.1:0-8179 GCA_046090125.1 Verrucomicrobiota bacterium | reverse complement strand
CTTGGAGCGTGCCGGCGGAGACGGTCGTCGTGCCCGTGTAGGTGCTGTTCGCAGACAAGACCATGGAGCCCGTGCCGGTCTTCACGAGGCTGCTGGCCTGCGGCGTTGGCCATGTCGTGCCGGGGCCATTGCCGAGGCTGCCGGAGACCAGCAGGTCCACGGCGGCGCTGCCGTCGGCCACGTTGAAGGTCGTGCTGTTGACGGAGCCGGAACCCAAGGTGAACCCGGGGCCGTCGATGACGGAAGTGGTGGCCCCGCCGTTGGCCGTCACCGTGCCGGCCAACAGGAAGGAGTAGCCGGGCGTGCCGGCGATGGCATGCGACCCGGAGGACAGGAGGGTGCCGCCGTTGAGCGTGACGGGCCCGAGGGCGTTGAGGAAGCCGCCCCCGGTGGTGGCGTTGACCCCGCCGCGCAGCACGCCCCCGGCCTGGACGACGAACGGCAGGACCACGGCGGCGTTGGCACCGCCAAACAGGTCGTGCCGGTCGATGGACAGCACGGCTCCGGATTCCACGGTGGCCACGTTATTGGCGTTGTTGGCGAGCGATCCGGTGACGCTCACGGTGCCCTCCCTGACACGAACGCCGCCGGTGAAGGTGTTGTTGCCGGACAGGAGCAGGGTGCCCGCGCCAGTCTTGGTGATGCCGCCGTTGGGGAGGTTCGAGCTCTGGTCGATGGCGGCGCTGAAGACGAGGTCGGGCGACGCCGCGCCGTCGGCGACGTCGATGGGCAGCATGTTGTTGGGGTTGTCTTCGCGCAGCCGGACCACGCCGCTGATGGTGGCAGGCGATTCACTGGCGAAGGTCGTGATGGTCGTGCCGCCGCCCATGGAGTAGTGCGAAGCCAGGACACCAACACCCCCATTGGATCGCAGCTCACCCCCGGTCATCCGATAGGTGATACCCCACCCATTCCCCCCCGCCGCCGTGTTCTCGACCAAGCCCCCGTTGATCGTGACGGTGTTGACCTTCACGCCGGGGTCCCATCCCCACGTGTTGTGGGCGGTCATGAGGAGCCGTGCGCCCGCCGCCACGGTCACGTCGCCGCGAATGCGACCCGTGCCGGACTCGCCCGCCGACAGGAGAAGGGTGCCGCCGTTGACGAAGGTGCCGCCCGAATGGGAGTGGACCGTGGCCAAGGACAGGGTGCCCGCGCCCGCCTTGGTGACGGAGCCGGAGCCGGAGATGGTGTTGCCCAGGGAGAAGTCGTTGCTGCGGTTGAAGATGAGGCTGCCGTTGTTGACGACGTTGCCGGAGCCGAGGTTGCCGGTGGTGCCACCATTGCCCACCTGGAGGGTGCCGGCCGAGATGGTCGTGGTGCCGGCGTAGGAGTTGTTGCCGGAAAGGAGGAGGGTGCCCGCGCCGGTCTTCCTGATGCCGCCGGCGGCGACGTTTGCCTGGTCGATGGCGGCGCTGATCAAGAGGTCGGGCGACGCCGCGCCGTCGGCCACGTCGATGGGCACTTGGTCGTTCGGGTTGCCTTCGCGCACCCAGATACCGCCGCTGACGGTCGCGACGGAGTCGCTGGCCAACGTTGTGATGCCCGCGCCGGACCCGCCCATGACATAGTGCGAGGCAGCACCGTTCGCACTGACGCCGCCGTTGGAACGTAGCTCGCCACCGGTCATCCGGTACATGACGCCGTAGCCTTGGCCCGACGACGCCGCATTCTCGACGAGGCCACCGTTGATCGTGACGGTGTTGACCTTCGATCCCGTGTCCCATCCGAAGTTGTTGGGGCCGGAAATGAGAAGCCGTGCGCCGGAAGCGACGGTCACGTTGCCTTGAATGCGGCCCCACCCCCATTCGCCCCCCGTCAATTGCAAGGTCCCGCCGTTAACGAAGGTCCCGCCCGAATGGGAGTTGAACGCGGTCAACGTCAGGGTGCCCGCGCCGGTCTTGGTGACGGAGCCGGAGCCGGAGATGGTGTTGTTGAGGGTGATGTCGCTGCTGCGGCTGACGACGAGGCTGGCGTTGTTGACGACGTTGCCGGAGCCCAGGGAGCCGCTGGCTCCGCCATTGCCGACATCGATGGTGCCGCCGGAGATGGTGATGGTGCCGGCGTAGGCGGCGGAGCCCGTGAGGGCGAGGGTGCCCGCGCCCGTCTTGGTGAGGCCGCCGGTGATGTTCTGCTGCTGGACGTGGGCCGTGATGAGAAGGTCTGGGGACGCCTGGCCATCGGCGACGTCGATGGGCAGGACGTCGCCGGGGTTGCCATCCCGAATGCGGACCTCGCCGCTGATGGTCGCCGTCGTGGGGCTGGCCAAGGTGGTGATGGTGGTGCCGCCCCCCATGGAAAAGCGGCTCATGGTTCCGGGGGTGGCACGCAGCTCGCCGCCGGTCATCCGATAGGCCACGCCCCAGCCTTGGTCATTGGGGGCGGTTGTCTCAACGAGGCCGCCGTTGATGCGGATGGTGTTGACCTTGACGCCCGAGCCAAAACCCAGGGCATTGATGCCCTGAAGCAGGAAGCGCCCCTGCGCCCCCACCGTCACGTCGCCCCGGATCAGGCCGACGTCCGTTCCGTCCACCGACAACTGGAGGGTGCCGCCGTTGATGACCGTGTTGCCGGTGAAGGTTTGGACGGAGTTGAAGCTGAGGGTGCCGTCGGCGATGGCCAGAGCGGCGGATCCTTGGATGTCCCGGGTGGTGACGGTGCCGGCGCCGGACTTCTCGAAGGTGACAGTGCCGGACTGGGTCAGGTGGCGGCCGAAACCGCTGATGTCGGAGAGGACGCCGGCTCCGGTGGAGCCGAAGGGATAGGCACCGACCAGGTTGCTGGTGGCGCCGGTGATGGAGCCCACGGGCATGTTGGCCTGGATTTGGGCCTGGGTGCGGGCGCTGGTCCAGATGCGGACGTCGGCCAAGGCACCATTGAAGAGGGGATCTTGGGCCCAGCGGCTCTTGCCGATGAAGCTTGCCGTGAGCGCCGTGGTGGAGGGCTGCGCCGTGGCGGTGCCGGACGCCACCAACTGCCCGTTGACGTAGATCGAGGCGATGCGGTCGCCATTCATGACGGCGGCGACATGGGACCACGTGGAGAGGGGCAGGATATCCGGCGCCTCGAGGCGAATGGAGGCGGGGCCATCCCTGTGAACGACCAACATGGGACGCCCGACGGTCCCGAGGTTCAGGATCACGTTGTTGGCTTCGCTCGACCCGAGGTCCACGATGCGTTGATAGGATTGATGGGTGACGGGCCGGACCCAGGCCTCGATGGTGAAGCCCCCGCTGACCTCGGGGAGGGTGGAGACGGAGAAGGATCCGCTGTTGTTGAGCGCGGCGGTGATGAGGTTGCTGGCGGTGGTGGTGGTGACTTGGGCGTGAGCGGGCGGCGGGGAGGCAAGGGCAAGGGCGAACGCGAGGGCCACGGCGGGGCGGATGAAGGCCCGTGCGGCACGGCCCCGACGCAGAAGGCCCATCGCCACCATGAAGACGAAGCGAAGACGAACGACGCGCACCCGAGGAGCCTACAGGGAAACCAAACGGCCCCTTCAAGGGGGGGGAGGGAGGAAAAATCGAGTAAGGCGGGAGCGGGCGGGATCTCTCGCGGCCGCCGGCGGCTCCGCGAGGCGGGTGGGGCGGGGCCTGACAGGGCGTTCAGTGCCCGATGATGAGCCCGAGGTTGCGCGCGCGTTGGAGGGCCTCGGCGCGGCCCGTGACGTGGAGCTTGCGGTAGAGGTGCTGGAGGTGGGAACGGACGGTGAGGGGGCTGATGCCCAGGTCGGCGCCGATCTGCTTGTGGGTTTGGCCGGAGGCGACGGCACGGAGGACGGCGCGTTCGCGGAGGGATATGTCCTCGGCGGGCGGCGTGGGGGCGGAGGGGTTGAGGAGGTCGTCGATGAGACGCCGGGCGATGCGGGGGCTCATGGGGGAGCCGCCCTGGGCGATGCCTTCGAGGGCGGTTTGCAGCTCGTGGGCCTTGGCTCCCTTGTCGAGGTAGCCGATGGCACCGGCCTTGAGCGCGGCATACACGGCTTCGCGGCCTTCGTGGACGGTCCATACCACGGCGGGAATGCCGAGCCCGGAGCCTTGGAGCCATCGGATGAAGTCCACGCCGTTGGCCCCCGGCAGCTCGAGGTCCACGACGAGGAGGTCGGCCGCGCCGGGCTTGAGCGACGCCATGGCCTCCTCGGAGGATCCGAAGACGCCGGCGAGGCGATGGCCGGGCATGGCGTTGAGGAGGCGCGCGAAGGCCTCCTGCATGCCGGGGCTGTCCTCGATCAAGGCGATGTTCACGAGGGCGAATCCGTGGGTGAGCCCGGTGGGACAGGCGCCGGGGTCCCGGGCGGGGTCTCCGGCTCGGCCCCGGCGGCACCGGGCCACGGGAAGGCAAAGTGAAGCCGGAGGCCTTGCCCGGAATCGAGCGACATTTTGCCGCCGAGCTCGGCGGCTCGCTGGCGCATGTTGGACAATCCGCGTCCTTTCCGATGCTGGGCGGGGAGGCCGCAGCCGTCGTCCTCGATGGAAAGGAGGAGGGCGTTGGGGGAGGCCACGATCCGGATTTCGGCGGAAGAGGCGCGGGAGTGCTTCACGACGTTGGCGAGGGCCTCCTTGACGATGCGGAAGAGCCCAAGGAAGAGGAGGCCACAGCCGGTGGCGGGACCGTCGTCCACGGGTACAGGGACGTGCAGCCGGATGCCATGGGGCCCGAGGACCAGGTTGCCGTAGCGCTCGAACTCGGCGGCGAGGCCGCGAACGTCGGCCACCTGCGCCTCCAAGGCGTCCATGAGGCTGCGGACCTCCCCGAGGGCCTCGTGGGCGATGCCTTCGAGGGAGGCGATCTGGGCGCGTTGCTCGGCGGCATCCGGGGCATCCAAGGCGAGGCTGGTGGCCAGGTGCATGTTGGCCACGAGTCCACCGACGCCGTCATGCACGTCGCGCAGCAACGCCTCGCGTTGGCGTCGCCACTCCGCCTCCGCCTCCGCCTTTTCGCGCCGGACCTCGCTTTGGCGGAGGGCCTCGGCCTTCTCGGCGCTTTCGAGCGCGGCGAGGCGGTCGCGCTCGGCGATGGCCAGCTTGGAGGCGAGGCGGGCATGACGGACCCAGTAGCCGGCGACGCCCAGGACGCCGGCCGCGCCCATCGAGGCCATGGCCCAGCGGAACCAGCCCGTCTGCCAGACGAAGGGTTCCATGACGAAGCGTGCCCGCACGCCGACGTCGTTGCCCACGCCGTCCTCATTGGCCGCCGTGATGTGGCAGGCGTATGGGCCCGGTGGCAGGAGCTCGTAGGCTGCCGAGCGCCCGGGGCCATGTTCCTCCGCCAACACCTTCCCGCCCTGCTCCAGCCTCGTGGACGCCAGCACTTGGGACGGGGCCGCATAGTTCAAGGCGGAGAAACCGATACGGATGGACCGGGCACCGGGCGGGAACCGGATCTCGGCGTCCTCGCGCCACGGCACCTCGTGCTGACGGCCGCCGTCATCGACAAAGGATGCCATCGTGGGGAGGACCCGCGGGGCGCGGATGTTTTGCTCGGCACGGGACGCCCAGAGCCATGCCAGGCCAAGGGTGGTGGGGAACCACAGCCGTCCGTCCGCCGTGGCGGCCAGCTTGGGCTGTCGGGCAAACACGACGTGCCCGTTGACGGGAAGGCCATCCCCAGAGTCAAACAACCGCGCATGGACCCGGCGCAACTGCCCGGCCGCCACCCGCCGCACGGCCTCCGCCGAGACGCGGGCAATCCCGCGGTCGCCCCCCAGCCAGAGCCATCCGAAGCCGTCTTCATGGACCAGGGTCACCGTGTCCATCGGTATCCCTTCCCCAACGCCGATCCACTGGATGGACCGGTCCCGGCCCAGCAACGCGACGCCGCGTCCGACGGTCCCCAGCCACATGCCGCCGTCGGTGGATGGGGCGATGCAACCGATGTCCTGCACGGGCCTGCCCTGGGCGTCATGGACCGGGACGAAGGCTCCGTCGCGGGTTTCCTCCATCAGCCCGCCACTGTTGCAGGCCAAGAGGCCTCCCCCGCCGATCGGTTGCCCGAAGCCGGAGACGCCCGGGACCTCGAGACGAATCCATCGCCCCTGGTCGTGGCACAGGAGATCGGATCGCCCGGCGAACCACACCCGACCCCGGGAATCCTCGAACATGCCGCCGCGGCTGCCGACGGCGTCCCCCTGCCGATGGACCACGCGCGCTGTGCCATCCTCCAACCGAAACACGGGTTGCCCCGGGCCCATGCCCGTCGCCCACACCCGCCCGGCCCGGTCCGCCAGGATGGCCTCGAAGATCTCGGGGTCGTGGTTCACGAGCCGGAACGGATCCCCTCGCTCCGGTGCATCGCACCGGAAGACCCCCTTTTCCTGGGAGGTGACCCACAGGCGTCCTTGGGTGTCCACGGTCGCCGAGCGACAGTGTTGGGGCCCCAGCCCCTCGGCTTCGCCCACCACGCGGACTGCCTTGGGGCGCAGCCGCGCCAGGCCGTCGCCGGGCGTTCCCAACCACACATTGCCCTCGTCGTCCTCGGACACGAACCGCGTGGCCCGGAAGGCGCGCCCACCCCAATGGTCGATGGCCCGGACGTCCGCGACGCCCGCGCCCGCGTCGGCGTCGGAGCCTGGCTTGGGCAACGGGACAAAGACGACGCCCTGTTGCCGTGCGCTCAGCCACAAGTCCCCGCTTGCGTCCTCATGGACTGCCCACAGGGCGCCTGCGGGGCGGTTGAAGCGAAGCCGCTGCACCAGGCCGGTCGCGGTCACCTTCGTCACTTGGTCCGGGTCCACGATCCACAGGCCGCCGTCACGGGCCGGGCCCGCCACCATCTCGTATGTCTTGAAGCTCAACTGGGAGGTGCCCGGGACCGGCCGCCATCCGTTCCCGTCCCAAAACCCCACAAAGCTGACCTTGGCCAGCAACAGGCGCCCCTCGGGATCGCAATGCCCGAAGCCGCCCTTGCCGGGCTCGGGCGTGTCGGGCAGCTCGTCGAAGGGCCCGCCGGGCCTTCGCCTCAGCACCTTCCCGTCGAAGCCGGTCACGTACAACGTCCCGTCGGGCGCCTCCGTGAACGTCCGCGCGTAGTCCGTGGTCCAGCCCTGGTCCTTGCCATGGCGGCGCCAGCGGCCGCCCTCCAGGCTGGCCAACCCGCCGAACGTGCTGAACCAGAGGGTCCCGCTCCGGTCTCGGTGGCTGTTCACGATGCTGGAGGAGGGCAGCTCCGGCGTGTTGCTGGGCGTGTGGTTCTGGAACCGGATGCCATCAAACCGGGCGAGGCCTTGGAAGGTGCCGAACCAGAGGTAGCCCTGCGTGTCTTGCACCATGGTGGTTGCCCCACCGCCGGGAAGCCCGTGCTCCAGCCCATGCCAGGCCACCGTGTGGCCCTCGACGGGATCACGCCGCCCCAAGCCCTCCCCGGCCAAGGCCACGCCGGACAGGCCGAGGGCCCACAGCCATCGGAACCATGCCCGCAGGCCCGGCGCTCGATTCACCCCCGCCGTTCCCCGGAACGGCATCGAACGGCTTGTCAGGTCCGGCGACATGCCTCGTGGCTCCCCGAGTCCTCGGAACGCAGGCCGGCCGACGAAAGGGCGGGGCATTGCGGCGTGTGGCACGGCAACGACGCAACGGTGTCCCGCCCATGGGCAACCGTGGCCGCAGCGTGGGCGGCTAGGGCGGCTCGACGCGAGAACATGGACACGCGCCCATGCTGCCCGGTTGCGCCCGGAGTTGCCAAGGCCTTGCCGGGGACCACGCCCCGGTCTCGCTCACGCCACTTGGAGCCCGGCCTTGGCGGCGGGGCGGGTGGCGAGGCGCTCCCGGACCAACTCCACGAGGCGCTCGGGGGTGAGCCCGTGGCGTTGGCGGAGGATGTCCACGCTGGACGCGTGCTCGACGAACGTGTCGGGCCATGCAAGCCGGACGACCGGCGTGGAAATCCCGGCCTCGGCGAGGCTTTCCAGCACGGCGCTGCCGTAGCCGCCCATCGCAACGTGATCCTCGAGGGTGGCGACCACGTCGGCGGCGCGGGCGAAGAAGGCATGGGTGGCGGCGTCGATGGGCTTGAAGAAGCGCGGGTTGATGAGGGCGACGTCGCACCCGTCCTTCTCCAGCTCGGTGGCGGCCTTGCGGGCCACGGAAAGCATGTTGCCGAGTCCGAACAGGGCCACCTTGCGCCCGCCGTTGTTGGCGAAGGGGCGGACGACCTCGGCCTTGCCGATCTCGACGACGCCGGGCACGTC
>JBJSZF010000114.1:0-2360 GCA_046090125.1 Verrucomicrobiota bacterium | reverse complement strand
GGGGAACGAGACAGGAAGGAGGGGTGGTTGGGGAGGTAGGACGGGCAACGGTAAAAGGTCGGGCTCTGGATATAGGTGTACAGCAAGCCGGTCGAGTAGGCCGATGCGCGATGGGTGGTGAAGGGGGCGCGGTTGGGGTCTGGCGGGGCACCCAGCTTTGCGTCGTACAGCCATCCCTTGCGCTCCCAAGGCGAGTTCCAGTTGGGCTCGGGGAGGAAGTCGTTGAAGTCGCCGATGTACATGTGCATGCCCAGCGTGATCTGCTTCACGTTGTTCTGGCAGGTGGCGCGCGTGGCCTTCTCCTTCGCCTTGGCCAAGGCAGGCAGCAACATGCCGGCCAGGATGGCGATGATGGCGATGACGACGAGGAGCTCGATGAGCGTGAAGCCCCTCGCCGACGAGGGCGAGGCCGTCGATGGGGTCATGGATGGCGTGTGCATGGCAGTCGGTGTCAGTGATGCGGATGCTCGGCAGGACGAGTGAGGTGCTTGGGAGGCCGGACGTTGTGTCGCGTCGTCGAGCGAGCGCTCTGGAGGACATGCGCGGGGCGCGCGTGTCCGGCCCAAAACGTTTCCCTCGTGGTCATGTGCTTTGGATACACGTCCGCAGGCTTTGGAGGCAACATCCAAGACGCGAGAAGCCGCGCGGCACCTGTGGGTGCGGCGCGGCTGCGTGGCGACCCGGGATGGCTGGTGTCCGGCGCGTGGGAGGGTGGCCGTCAGTTGCCGGGCAACTTGAAGTCGGGCAGCCCGGGAAGGGCAGGGGGCGTGCCGTTGGCTCCGGCACCGCCATCGGCGGGCTTCTTGTCGGCGAACAGGTCGCCGCGGTTCTTGAGGAGGGGATCGATGCTCCACTTGCTGACGAGGTAGGTCCACTTGGCGAGGGCCTGCTCGGACTTGAGCTTCGCCTCCTTCTTGCTGAGGGCCTCCTTGAACTCCTTGTCGAGCTTCTCCTTGTCCTCGGGCTTCTCGTCCTTGCCGGGCACGCGTTGGCTCTCCAGGGCGGCGGTCACGGACACCTGGATGGGACGATCCTCGTTGGCCTGTGGCTTCCCAATCTCGATCTCATAGACAAAGCCGGACGCGGAGGTGACGCGGGCGACGTCGGGCTTGTCGAGCCCGAGGGCGGCCAGGTCGGGGTTCACCACGACGTCGGTGAAGGTGGGGGCGGACAACACGGAGGAGAAGATGCCCGTCTTGCTGGCGTCGGCCTTCTCGTCGCCCTTGGCGTCGGCAAGGCTCCACTCGGCGGTGTCGTTGGTGCGGACGAGGGCGAAGTTGTTGGTGGCGGCGGGGCGAACGAGCTCGATGCGCCGGGGTTGCTCCACCTTGATGAACTCCTTGTCGAGCCAGTCTTCGGCGCGGACATCGACGTTGGAAAGGCCGTCGGAGACGAGGGCGACGGTCTTGGTGTCGGAGCCGACCATAACGTAGCGGCCGGAGGCGAACCCGCCGCCGAAGGGGGAGTTGTCGTCGCCGCCCTTCATGTAGGACTTGCCGAGGAGGATGGATCGTAGGGTCTTGCCGGAGGCATCGACGAGGTCGAGGCGGACGCCCTTGCCCTTGTCGGGTTCGACGAGGTCGAGGGCCGGGAGGCGTGAGGGGCCGGCCTCAACGGGGCGGGTGACCTTGAGGTCGGCGAGCTTGCGGAGGAACTCGGCGAGGGTGTTGAAGGCGGCGGGGTAATTGTTGCGTTGCTTGACGACCCAAGCGTCGGACTCGCGAGCGACGACGAGCTGGTTGGTCCCGGACCGAATTCGGAAGGACGCGATGGCGTTGACGTCGAGGTCGCCAAGGAGCTTGCCGCCCATGCCGACCTTGGAGGTGGCAAGGCGTGAGGATTCCTTTTGGCGGAGGAAGAGGCCGGCCGCCCCGAGCACGAGGAGCGCGGCCACCAACGTGAGGAGTTGTTTGCCCTTCATGGCTGATGCAATGGACTGGGGTGGAATTGGCGTGGCGGGGAACTAGCGGGCGGCGGTCTTGCGCATGCGGACGACGGCGAGGGCGATGCCGACGCCGGTGACGACGAGCGCCATGCCGGCGATGTTGAGGAGCTTGGTGTTGAACTCCAACGACTCGACTTCCTGGCGGAGGTCCTTGCGCACCTTGCGGAGCTGGCGGTTCGCGTCGGCCTGCTTCTTCACGAGGTTGTCGTACTCGGCCTTGGCCTCGGGCGAGAGGATGAAATTCTGGTTGCCCTACTTGCGGCTCTGGATCTGCGAGATCTTCGAGCCGGCCTCGTCCACCTCCTTCTGGAAGCGGGCGATCTCGGCCTGGAACTTCTTCGCGGCCTCGGCCTGCTTTTGCTGGATGACGGTGAACGGCCTGCGGACGGTGGCGCGGCTGCGGGCGCCGATCAGG
>JBJSZF010000113.1:0-10523 GCA_046090125.1 Verrucomicrobiota bacterium | reverse complement strand
CAATAATGCAAACACAAGCACAATCAATCACGCACCATCAAGCAAATTCAAGCACGCAAAACGCAAGCGCATGCAAGCAAGCAACATAAATACAGCAAACGCAATCAAGCAACATCAGTCAAACGTGAGCCATTTGCGGTCGTCGTCCGTGAGCTGGTTCCGGCTCCAGGTCACGGCCTCGGCGGCCGCGTCGTTGAAGCCCTCGGGGTCCTCCGTGCTGCCGATGTACTCGTCATGGTTGCCCTTCACGACGGGGATGTTCATGCCCCGGATGATGTCGAGGCACTCCTTGGGATTGGCACCGTAACCCACGACGTCGCCGAGGCACGCCACGTGGGTGCATGCCTGCCCCTTGATGTCCTCCAGCACCGCCTGGAGACCTTCCAGGTTGGCATGGATGTCCGCTATGATGGCGTATCTCATCAACGCACAATCTCGAACCCTCGGTACTCGCCGCTCGGTTCCGTCCAGTTCTCTTCCTCGCCCCGTATCATCGGCCCCAGCCCGCTCCCGCGGATGGCCTTTCGAAACTCCTGCAATTCATCGGCCGCGCCCTCCGCCACCAGCTCCACCCGGCCATCCGCCAAGTTGCGGACGATCCCCGTCACCTCGTATCCCGAGGCCACTTGGCGTGCCTGGTACCGGAATCCAACTCCCTGCACCCGGCCCGAGTAGAACACCTGCATCCGGCGACGACTCATGCAATGCAATGACGTCAACCTCCGAAAACAAGGACGACGTCCCCGGCGGCAAACGGTCGGTGACTTAGCCATATCCGTGCCACAAGGGGCAACCGTTTTGTCCCCGTCGCCATCCCGGCCGATGCCCGCTCCCAATCCGTGCTTGTCGCCCCGTGCCGCGGGGGCATCGTGCACCCGTGTCCGAGCGTGATGATTCCCCCGTCGCGGGCCCGCCGCCGTCCCGAGCCCCGTCGCGTCGCCCCCGCCGCCGCACCGCCTCCCAAGGGTCGCGCCCCAAGAACTACGTGCTGGACACGAACGTGCTGCTGCACGACCCGAACGCGCTGTTGAACTTCCAGGACAACCACGTCCTGGTGCCCATCGAGGTCATCGAGGAGATCGACAAGTTCAAGCGCGAGACCAGCGAACGGGGCCAGAATGCGCGGACGGTTTCGCGGCGCCTGGACGCCTTTCGGCGGCAAGGTTCCCTCGCGGAGGGCGTGGCGCTGCCCAACGGCGGCCTGCTTCGCATCATCTTCGAGACGCCGTCGGCGCGGTCGCGTCCGGTGCCTTCGATGGGTGGCGGCACGGTGGACTCGCGCATCCTGGCGCTGGCGTTGGCGGTCAGCGACGCCGAGCGCGGCCGTCCCACCATCCTGGTCACCAAGGACATCAACCTGCGGCTGAAGGCCGACGTCTATGGGCTGGACGCCGAGGATTACGAGACGGACCAGGTCAACCTGAAGGACCTCTACACGGGCTACTTCGAGGCCACGGTGCCGGCCGGCCGGCTGGCCAACTTCCGCATGAACGGCGAGGTCCCGGTGCCGGAGGGCCCGACGCGCCATGCCAACCAGTACTGCTGCCTCGTCGAGGAGGGCGCCGCCAAGCGGTCCATCCTGGGCCGCGTCGATCCCACTGGTGCCCGGATCATCCCGTTGCAGGACGTCCAGAACGTGTGGGGCATCCGTCCCAAGAACCGGGAGCAACACTTCGCGCTCGATGCCTTGCTGGACGACCAGCTCAAGCTCGTCACGCTGATGGGCAAGGCCGGCACGGGGAAGACGTTGCTGGCCCTCGCGGCGGGCGTGAAGAAGACCGTGGCCGACCGCGAGTTCCGCCGGTTGGTCGTGGCGCGCCCCACCATTTCCATGGGCAAGGAGCTGGGCTTCCTGCCGGGTTCCCTGGAGGAGAAGCTCGCCCCGTGGATGCAGCCCATCCACGACGCGCTGGAGTTGCTGGGCGACCTCAACATGGGGCGCGAAAACGGGCGCACGTCCGACCTGCTCCGCTCCGGCACGATCATGGTCGAGGCCCTGAGCTACATCCGGGGTCGTTCCATCGCCCACCAGTTCATGATCATCGACGAGGCCCAAAACCTTACCCCGCTCGAGGCCAAGACGATCATCACGCGCGTGGGGCAAGGGACGAAGATCGTGCTCACGGGCGACCCTTACCAGATCGACAACCCCTACGTCGATGCCGCCTCCAATGGGTTCACCTACATCGTGAATCGATTCAAGGGCCAGCACCTTTCGGCGCACGTGGAACTCGCCCGAGGGGAGCGTTCCGACCTCGCCGAGGTCGCCGCGAACATCCTCTAGCCCCCGCGTTCTCCCGCCGCTCGGTCCGCCTTCGGGGTTGCGCTGCCGGGGCTTCAGGGCATTTACTGGGCTCATGCTCGCCGTCCCGGGTCCAGCGCGTCGGTATTGTGACGGCGTCACGCGGCGCAACTTCCTGCGTCTCGGGGCGCTCGGCATGGGTGGCATCGCGTTGCCCCAGCTCCTCCGCGCCGAGTCCGAGTCCGGCATCCGCTCCTCCCACAAGTCCGTCATCATGGTGTACCTGCCGGGGGGGCCGCCTCACCAGGACACGTTTGACCTCAAGCTGGACGCACCCGCCGAGATTCGCGGCGAGTTCCGCCCGATTTCCACCACCCTTCCCGGCCTCCAAATTTGCGAGCACCTCCCCCGTCTCGCCCGCCTCGCGCAACGTTACACCGTCATTCGATCCATTGCGGACGCCGTGGATGACCATTCGGACTTCATGTGCCAGACCGGGCGTCGCAAGGGCAATGCGCCCCCGGGCGGATGGCCGACCTTGGGAGCCTGCGTCTCGCGCGTGCTGGGGTCCGCGAACCCGGCCGTCCCCGCCTTCATCGGGCTGGAGCCGCGCATGCAGCACCGGCCCTACAACGCCGCCACCCACGGTTTTGCCGGGGTTGCGCATGATGCGTTCAAGCCGGCCGCCGATGCGAAGGCGGACATGGTGTTGAACGGGATTTCGGCCGACCGCCTCGCCGACCGCCGGGCGTTGCTCCAGGCCTTTGACCAATACCGGCGCGACGTGGATGGCTCGGGCCTGATGGCGGGCTTGGATGGCTTCAACCAGCAGGCATTCGGCATGTTGACGTCCGGCCGCCTCCTGTCGGCGCTGGACTTGTCGAAGGAGGATCCCCGCGTGTTGGAGCGTTACGGCAAGGGGGACTCCAAGGTGCACGGGGACGCGGCGCCGATGTTGAACGAGCAGTTCTGCATGGCGCGGCGGCTCGTCGAGGCCGGGGCCCGTTTTGTCACGCTGGCCTACGGCTTCTGGGATTACCACGGCAACAACTTCGGCAATGCCCGCAACGACCTGCCCATGCTCGACCAGGCCTTGTCGGCCTTGATCGAGGACATCCATGAGCGCGGCCTCGACAAGGACGTCACGGTCATTGCCTGGGGCGAGTTCGGGCGTTCCCCGACGATCAACAAGGACGGTGGGCGCGATCACTGGCCCCGCGCCAACTGCGCGCTCCTGGCAGGCGGCGGCATGCGCCACGGCCAGGTCATCGGGGCCACCGACCGCCTCGGGGGCGAACCCTCTGAGCGCCCGGTCCTTTTCGGCGAGATTTTTGCGTCCTTGTACGCGTCGCTGGGAATCGACGTGAACAAGGTCACGTTGCCCGACCTCAGCGGCCGTCCGCAGTTCCTGGTGCCCGACGGCTGCCAGCCGATGCGCGAGTTGTTGGGTTGACGGCTCGGGGGAGTCGAGGGGATGCCCCGAGCGTCCGGCGGCAGGCTCGCTATCCCAGGCCAGCGGGTCCGGCCTTTTGCGAGAGCTTGCGTCGTCGGATGGACCATTCGAGGAAGAAGGACGACGTGATGACGGCCGTTCCCACGATGCCGCACAACTCAAACCACGGGTTCTCGAAGACCTCCTCCAGGACGCTGTCGTCGGCCACCTCTTGGCGAAGCGCCGCGATCTCACGGGCCACGTCCATGTCCGTCGAGGCCGGCTGCGCGGCCTGGCGGGGCGGAGGCGGTGCGGAACGAGCGAGGGGCAGGCGCAGGGATGCTGGTGGACGCTGATTGCCACGGGCCGTTGCCAGCGAGACGACGGTGGCAACCAGGATGACGGTGGTGCCCAGCCCCCGGAGCAGCGGGGGCAAGGCCTCGTTTACGTTGAGGCCGTTCTTCATGAAGCTTGGAAAGTTGTTCTAAAGGCCATCACGAACCCGCCGGAACCATCCGTCGTCGCCGTGCCCTCGGGACCATGCCCACGCCATCAGGGCGGTCATGGCTGCCATCGCCCCGGCTGCGCCTGCGGCCAAGGACCACGCACCGGTCCAACCCCATCGCACCAGGACATGGCTCAGCGAGCCCGCGATCGCGGCGCCCGCAAGCGCCCGTGCCCAAGCCCCGAGAAACCAACGCGGCCCATCGGAGCCGCCTTGATGGCGGGCATGGTCCATGAACAGGGGAAGGCTGGTGCCCATGGCTGTTGAAAGCAGCATTCCCGCTGCCAGCCCGGTGCCGCCCCAGAACCACCCGCCCACGCCGCCAAGAATGGCACCCGCAACGACCTCCATCCCCACCCGCCGCGCCAGCGTGTGGAACTGGCCGGAACCCATGAGGTGATAGGCGACGGGCGAGGAGACCCCGATGACGACGAACCGTGCCGCCAGGAGCCCGATCCATGCCGGGGGAGCCACCCATTCGGGAGACACGTGCCATGCGAGCACTGCGGGTGCCGCGCCCAACATGAGCCCCCCGCCGATGCCATAGAGCCATGCATTGGCGACGGACACGAGCCGGGTGGGGTCGGGGCCGCTGCCGGTTCCCTGCGCCACGCGTGGCCACAAGGCCTCGCCAAACGACGTGAGCACGCCCCGCGCGATGCCCAGCACGCGCAGCACGAGCACGAAGACCGTGAGTTCGCCCCCCTCCGGCATCAGCCAGTTCGCCATCAACCCGTCCATGGCCAGCAGCACGACGATGAGCACCTGCATCCGGCACACGGGCCATGCCTCGGGCCAGTTCTCGCGCCAGTACGAGCGGCGGTCGGTGCCCCATCTGAGATCGACCCATGGCATGCCGGGGAATTCCGCGCGCAGGACGAGGTTGGCGGCGATCCACGGGATGGAAGCCACGGCAAGGACGGCGGCCGGGAACGCCCATTCGCCCCAGCCCATGGCCAGCCCGGCGCCCACGACGCCAAGGTGCACCAGCGAGCCCGCGCCCTGGATGACGGACATGGGACCCTGCCTGCCGATGCCCACCAACGCCTGCACCTGCATCCCTGCCGACAACGTCAGCGCCCCGCCCAGCCCCAGCGCCATGAAGAAGCCCAGGCCCAAGCCCGCCTTCCGTCCCGCAGGCCCGAGCCAGCACGCCAGCATCAACACCGGCCCGGCAAGCAACGCCCACGAGAACAGCCGCGTCATCAATGCCTGGCCAAACCCCGCCAGCCACCGGCGTCGTCCCGCGTCCGTCGTCCGCAGCATCTCGCGGTTCAGGAACATCCGGAAGCCGCCATCCAACATGGGCATGTAGCCCAGCACCGTCAGCGCCACCATCAACGCGCCGTATTCTTCCTTGGGCAGATGCTGTCCCACCCAGCGCAACACCACCACGGCCGACGTCGCCGAGGCGGCCGCCGCGAACACCCGGCCTGACAACACCCTCGCAAACGACGCATTCAACCGCCCGGCCTTACCCCACGGTGGCCCACGTGGGAAGTTCCAAGTTCCCCGCGAGGCCGGGTGAATACCTGCCACCCGCCTCCAGTCGGCCTCCCAGGTAGCGAGCGAGAAGGACTTCACATGAAGACGCGGATGACACCCCTGCTGTTGGCGATGGCTCTTGGCCTTGGGGCCGTTGCGCCCAGGACCATGGCAGGCGACCGGGAATGGGCCGTGGCCGGCAAGGTCCTGACCGGCCTCGCCGCCGCCTCCGTGGTCTCCCGCATCCTCGACCCCGCCCCGTGCGCCGGGACGACCGCCGTCGTGTACCAGCAGCCCCCCGTCTATGTCGTCGCGCAGCCCGCGCCCGTGGTGGTCGCCCACCCCGCCGTCGTCGCGCCCGCACCCGTGGCTCCCCCGGCCCCCGTCGCCTACGCGGTGCCACCCCCCACCGTCGTGTATGCCACGCCGCCGGTGGTCTATGCGGCTCCCCCCGTCGTCTATGCCGCCCCGCCCGTTTACGTGGCCCCGTACCCCGTCGTGGTCCCGGCCCCGGCTTTCGTCCATCGGCCCCGTTGGGGCTTCCATGGGCACGTGGTTTTCCGCCCGTGAGTACGAGCGGGAATAACGCATAGGAGAAGGCGGGCCCGCCGGCGTGAGACACCGGCGGGCCATTTCACGTCGGCATGGCGACACTTGATTCCATGGCCTCCGGCCGCACTCTCGGGCGCGATGCATTTGACGGGGCCATCCAGCGGACAGCGGCCGGGCCTGCGCCCGGGCCGTCCCGCGCCGGCTCCGTGCATCGGGTGATGGCCGAGCCCGCGTCCAGCCCCAGGTCCCGCGTCGTCGTGGACGGCAAGTTCTTCCGTTTGGAAGGACGCAAGTTCCACCCGCGCGGCGTCACGTATGGGCCGCTGAAGTCGGATGGCCCGGACGAGGGCTTTGCGGGACGGGAGCGGACGGCGGCGGACCTGGACCTGTTGCGGGAGCTGGGGGCGAACGTGGTGCGCCTGTACCACGTGCCGCCGCGATGGTTCCTGGACCTGCTCCACGAGCGCGGGCTCAAGGCCCTGGTGGACGTGCCCTGGAACAAGCACCTGTGTTTCCTCGACACCGCGTCGGCGCGCCACGAGGCGCGGGACCGGGTGCGGCGGGCGGCCCGGGCGCTGCGGGCGCACCCGGCGGTGTTTGCGCTGAGCGTCGTGAACGAGATCCCGGCCGACATCGTGCGCTGGAGCGGCGCGGCCGAGGTGGCGGCGTTCATCGACGAGCTGGTGGCGGAGGCCAAGGTCGAGGACCCGGAGCTCCTCTGCACGTTTGGCAACTTCCCCCCCACCGAGTTCCTGCGGCCGCGCACGACGGACTTCGTGTGCTTCAACGTCTATCTCCACGAGCGCCGCCCCTTCGAGAACTACGTGGCCCGGCTCCAGACGATGGCCGAGACGCGCCCGCTCGTGCTGGGCGAGTTTGGCATCGACTCCCTCCGCGAGGGCGAGGCTCGCCAGGCCGAGATCGTCGGGTGGCAGGTCGAGGCCGCGTTCCAGGGCGGCGTCGCGGGCGTGTTCGTGTATGGCTTCACGGACGAGTGGGTGAAGGATGGCGAACCCGTCACGGACTGGGCCTTCGGGCTCACGACCACGCAACGGCAACGGAAGCCGGCGTTCGAGTCCGTGCGCGAACGGTTCGCTGCCGCGCCGCTCTTCCCGTTGCCCGCCACGCCGCGGGTGTCGGTCGTCGTCGCCAGCTACAACGGGGCCGCCACCCTCCGCGCCTGCCTGCTCTCCCTCGAGCGGCTCCACTACCCGGACTACGAGGTGTTGCTCGTGGACGACGGATCGACGGACGCCACGGCCGACATCGCCGTGTTGTTCCCACGCGTTCGGACGATCCGCCACGAGACCAACCTCGGCCTCGGCGTCGCCCGCAACACCGGCATCTACGCGGCCACGGGCGACATCGTCGCCTTCACGGACTCCGATTGCCGGGCGGACGAGGACTGGCTCCACCATCTCGTGGGCGACCTGTTGCGCTCCGGCTACGCGGGCATGGGCGGGCACAACCTGCTGCCGCCGGACGACTCGGCCGTCGCGGCGGCCGTGATGGTGTCGCCGGGCGGCCCCGCGCACGTGATGCTGACGGACCGGCTGGCGGAGCACGTGCCGGGGTGCAACATGGCCTTCCATCGCTGGGCCCTGTTGGAGCTGGGCGGGTTCGACCCCGTGTACCGGCGCGCGGGCGACGACGTGACATCTGCTGGCGGCTCCAGCAACGCGGGTACCGCATCGGCTTCAGCCCAGGCGGCTTCGTCTGGCATTACCGGCGCAACACCATCCGCGCGTACCTCCGCCAGCAGGCGGGCTATGGCGACGCCGAGGCGTTGCTCGAACGGCGTCACCCGGAAAACTTCAACCGCTTCGGAGGCTCCATTTGGCATGGGCGCATCTACTCTCCCGCCAAGATCGGCGTCGAAACCTCCCGCCCCATCATCTATCACGGGCTGTTCGGGACCGGGTTGTTCCAGAGCATCTACGTGTCCAATCCGGGGCTGACGTTGCTCGTGGTGACGAGCCTCGAGTACCACTTCCTCCTCACCTTGCCCTTGCTGGTCCTTGGGGCCGTGGCCCCGCCGTTCGCCACCATCGGGCTCGCCTCCATGTCCGTCCCCATCGGGATGTGCGTCGCCGCCGCACTGCAGGCCGACCTCGCCCCGGGCCGTCGTCGATGGTGGTCGCGGCCCTTGGTCGCGTTGCTATTCCTCCTGCAGCCGGTCGTGCGGGGTTGGGCGCGACATCGGAATCACCTCGCGGGCCAGCAGGCTCCCCTCGGCGACCGCGAGACGCTCGAATCCCTCAGCCTGGAAGGCCATGAACGCGACCTGCGCCTCCTGCGGTTCTGGTCCCAGCAACACATCGACCGCGTGCGCTTCCTGCGTCGGCTGATGCAGCGGCTGGACGAGCGCTCGTGGCAGAACAAGCCCGACGGCGGCTGGAGCCGGCACGACCTGGAGATCTACGGCAGCCGCTGGGCCGTGCTCCGGCTCACGACCGCCGTCGAATACCTAGCCAATGGTTCCGAGGTGCTCCGCTGCCGCCTCGCCACCTCGTGGAGCTTCGTGGCGCGCGCGTCCTTCCTCGCGTTGGCCGGGGCGTCGCTCGTCGTCATTGGGCTCGCCGGCGGCCGCTGGTGGTGGTTGCTCCTCGCGTTGCTCCCCGCCGTCGCGTGGCGCCTCCGCCGCGCAGAACGCACCCTCCTCCGCCGCGTCGTCACCTTCCTCGAAGAACGCGCCAAGGAGAACGGCTTGGTCAAACTTCGGGCCGAGGACACGCGGTAGGCCGCGCGCCCGGTCCGGTTCAGCCCTCCGAATCCAGGGAGACGTCTCCGCGGGGCTCGCCCTCGATCTCCGGCACCTCATGGGTGCCGTCGCCGTCGCGTTCGCCTGCCGGTTCTCCCCGGCTGGTTCCTTCGTCAGGCGGCTCCAGCATCACCACGAACTCGCCCTTGCGCGGCCGTCGTTCCAGCTCCGCCGCCAACGTCGTCGTCGTCCCCCGCAGGAACTCCTCGAAGCGCTTGGTGACCTCGCGCGCCACCACGGCCCGCCGGCCCGGCGCACGCGACGCCAGCTCGGAAAGCAACCGCCCCACCCGGTGCGGCGACTCGTACACGCACAACGTCCCCGGCAACGCCAACAACTCTCCCAGTCGCCGCGCCCGTTGCCCGGACTTCACCGGCAGGAACCCCGCAAAGTGAAACGTCCCCGTGGGCAGACCGCTGGCCGTGAGCGCCGCCACGGCCGCGCAAGGCCCCGGGACCGGCTCCACCCGCAACCCCGCCCCGATGACCTCCGCCACCACGCGTTCACCGGGGTCCGAGATGCCCGGCGTTCCCGCGTCCGTCACCAACGCGACGGTCTCCCCCGCGCGCAGGCGGCCCAGGATCTCCGCCGAACGCCGCGCCTCGTTGAAGTGGAAGTAACTGACCATGGGCTTGCGAACCCCGAAGTGCTGCAGGAGCTGGCCCGTCCGTCGCGTGTCCTCCGCCGCAATGACCGTGCATTCCCTCAGCACCCGCAACGCCCGCAGGGTGATGTCCTCGCGATTCCCGATCGGCGTCGCGACCAGGTAGAGCGTCCCGGGAATCAACGGGGGCAATGTCTGCGCCGGCGCGGACTGAGCATCTTCGTGCACCCCGTCACCTTGCCGCCTCCGCCGCCCTTCCCCAAGCCCGCACTCCCACTTCACCCGGAGCATCCCGAAGGGGTGGGTGTTCCCAGGAACGTCGGGGCGGGCTCAACGCTGGGAGCGCGGCCGTCTCCGGACGCCTCTCCATGCTCCCGCCTTGCGGGACCGGTCCGTTCCACGCATCCCGCTCCTCTGTCACCGACACCTTCGGGATCCACGGCACGTCACCCGCAAACGCAGCCAGACCGTCCCGGTCTTGTCCTGCACCCGCCCGGCCCCACGCCACCCGTTCATCCGCCCGCTTCGACGGTTCCTGAACGGGTCCGTGCGGTCGCTGCGACGCATCGTGCCGTCGTTGCGGCGCGTCGTGCGGTCGTTGCGACGCATCGTGCAGTCGTTGCGGCGCATCGTGCGGCCGTTGCGGCGCATCGTGCAGTCGTTGCGGCGCATCGTGCGGTCGCTGCGACGCATCGTGCGGCCGTTGCGACGCATCGTGCGGTCGTTGCGGCGCATCGTGCGGCCGTTGCGACGCATCGTGCGGTCGCTGCGACGCATCGTGCGGCCGTTGCGGCGCATCGTGCGGTCGCTGCGACGCATCGTGCGGTCGTTGCGACGCCTCGTGCGGTCGTTGCGGCGCTTCGTGCAGGGGCAACAACCCCGGGCTCAGGCGTCCAAAGGCATCACATTCTCCGGCGGACCCCTTGCGCGCGTGATTTCACC
>JBJSZF010000112.1:0-3428 GCA_046090125.1 Verrucomicrobiota bacterium | reverse complement strand
CATGCGATAGTGTGAAATTGTTCACTTGGTATAGTGTGCCACTTTGCAATGTACCACGTGCTAGTGCATGTGCACTTGTAATGTGGCTATTTTCGGGTGCGTCTTGTTTGATAAACGCGTTGTCCGTGTTGCGTTTATGTGTGCATGTGGTTGTCAGGGCGTGCGATTGGGTGTTTCTGACCTGTTCCGCCGGGGTGGACAACGCGCCGCGCTGGGTGCCGACGCGCGTGGGGTAGTACATCACCTGGGCGTTGATGCAGACGAGGAGGGTGTCCACCTGGCTGCCCGGCCGCGCAAGCTCGGCCACAAGGGTGACCAGGTCGTTGGTGGAAATCGGGCCCGGCCCCACGCGCCCGGCCTTGAGGGTCATGCAGGAGTCGCCATCGAGGTTGTAGAGGATGCGGCGCTGGCGCGGCCCGGCGAGGACCGGGAGGGCCAGGCACACGGCAAGCCACGCAGTCGCCAGACGGGAGACCATGCGTCCATGAAACCCCGCCCGTCACGGTGGGACAACCCGGATTCAAGGCGCGGACGACAGCCCCCACTCCACGTCCATGGCGTCTCCGCGAGAGTCAGGCTTCCAAGGTGGAGCCGGAGCCCTTGCCACTTTTCCCCTCCGCGCCTCCTCGCCCACCAGTGAGAACACCGGTCTCATTGGCCCAATCCAGCAATGTCTGGGGTGGACGGGACGGGAGGTGTGCAGTTCCTCCGCGCGACGGGGGCGGCCCGGGACAAGACCGAGACGGTCTTGCTATCTTCTCCCGGTGAGTCCCTCCGACACGGACGGAGTCGCGGCATCAGGCACGCCCGAAACGGCCCTGCCACTTTCCCGCTTCCCGCTTCCCGCTTCCAGCGCCTTCCCGGAGTTTTTGATTGAAGCAGCGGCCTTCGCCGGAAGACTCGGTCCATGCAATCCCGCTTCGCATGGGCCGGCATGGCCTGGCTCCTCGCAATACGTCTCGCCGCCTCGGATCCCGCGTCCGACATGGCCGATGCCGCCTCACGGTTCCTCGCCGCCTTGACCGAGGAGCAACGCGCCAAGACCACGTTCGCGTGGACCAACGACGAGCGCCTCAACTGGCAGTTCGTCCCCGTCGAGCGGAAGGGCATCCAGGTCCGCGAGTTGTCCGTCGCCCAGCAACACCTGGCCCATGGCCTCCTTGGCACCGCCCTCAGCCACCGCGGCCACCTCAAGGCCACCACCATCATGAGCCTCGAGCAGGTGCTCCAGGACATGGAGGGCCCCAACCGCCGCTTCCCTCGCGACCCCGGCATCTACCACGTATCCATCTTCGGCAAGCCCGGCGCCCAGGGCACCTGGGGCTGGCGCTTCGAGGGCCATCACCTCTCCATCAACCTCACCCTCGCCCACGGCAAGGTCGTCTCCGGCACCCCCAACTTCATGGGCTCCAACCCCGCCGAGGTCCGCGTCGGCTCCCGCCAGGGCCTCCGCGCGCTCGGGGCCGAGGAGGACCTCGGGCGCGACCTCCTCACGAGCCTTCCGGCCGCCTTGCAGGCCCAGGCCATCATCGACGCCAAGGCACCGGACGACATCCTCACCAGCAACGCCCGCAAGGCCCAGCTCGGCGACCCGCGCGGAATCACCCTCGCCGACATGCCCGAGGCCTCCCGCGCCAAGGCCCTCCAGCTCCTCCGCGAATACGTCGGACGCCTTCGCGACGACGTCGCCACCGCCGAGATCGAGAAGATCGAGAAGGCCGGCACCCAGAACATCCGCTTCGCATGGGCCGGCGCCGTCGCCAAGGGCCAACGCCATTACTACCGCCTCGCCGGGCCCACCTTCCTCCTCGAGTACGACAACACCCAGAACGAAGCCAACCACATCCACGCCGTCTGGCGCAACCCTGACAACGACTTCGGCCTCGACGTCCTCGCGGACCACCTCCGCAACGCCCACGGGAAGTAGCATGATCCCCGGCGCGCCCATCCCCTGCGCGCCCCGCGTCCCCGGTTCCGGCCGGGGACGCCCCACCCCCTTCGTCCCGCCCGTCTTCTGCCCCTTCCTCGCCCTCGGCCTCGCCGCGGCAGCGCTCGTCGCCGCCGACGCCCCGACCCCCGCTGCCTGGACGCCCTTCGAGGGTGGACGTTGGTTGCCCCTCGCCGCCGCGAACGGCTGCAACGGCTTCACACAGGTCGCGCCCTCCGCCTCCGGCCTCACCTTCACCAACCACCTCGCCGACGCCTCCGCCGCCGACAACCGCGTCCTTGAAAACGGCTCCGGCGTCGCCCTCGGCGACGTCGATGGCGACGGCCTGCCGGACGTGTACTTCTGCCGTCTCGAAGGCCCCAACGCCCTCTACCGCAACCTCGGCGGCTGGCGCTTCGAGGACGTTACCGAGCGCGCCGGCGTCGCCTGCCCCGGCCAACCCTCCACCGGGGCCGCCCTTGCCGACGTCGATGGCGACGGCGACCTCGACCTCCTCGTCAACGCCATCGGGCGCGGCACCCGCCTCTTCATCAACGACGGCTCCGGCCGGTTCACCGAGAAGACGGACGGCCGCCTCGCCCCGCGCCTGGGAGCCACCTCGATGGCCCTCGCGGACATGGACGGCGACGGCGACCTCGACCTCTACGTCACGAACTACCGCACCGACACGTTCCGCGACGACCCGCCCGGCCTGCGCGTCGAGGCCGTGCGGCAACCCGACGGCCGGATCACCGTCACCCCCGAGGGCCGCTTCGTCGCCGTCCAGCCCCGCGGCGGCGGCGTCGAGGTGCTCGAACGCGGCGAACGCGACGTCCTCTACCTCAACCAAGGCGGCGGGAAGTTCGTGCCCGTGAGCTGGACGGCCGGCGCGTTCCTCGACGAGGACGGCCAACCCCTCCGCGAGCCCCCCACGGACTGGGGCCTCGCCGTCCAGTTCCGCGACATGACCGGCGACGGCCTCCCGGACCTCTATGTCTGCAACGACTTCGCCTACTGGCCCGACCGCTTCTGGATCAACGAGGGCGGAACCCGCTTCCGCGCCGCCCCGCGCCTCGCGCTCCGCCACCAGTCCCTCGCCTCCATGTCCATCGACGTGGCGGACATCGACCGCGACGGCAGCGACGACCTTTTCGTGGCGGACATGACCAGCCGCCTGGCCTCGCGCCGCGCCTGGCAACGCCCCAACACCCTCGAAGGCATCGTCGCCTTCCCAAGGTCCGACCCCCTCTTCCGTCCCGAAGTCACCCACAACACCCTCCATGTCGCCCGCGACGACGGCACCTTCGCCGAGGTCGCCGCCTTCGCCGGCGTCGCCTGCTCCGAGTGGTCCTGGAGCGCCCTCTTCCTCGACGTGGACCTCGACGGCTGGGAGGACCTTCTCGTCGCCACCGGCAACGGGCACGACGTCCAGCACGCCGACGTCCTCGCCGAGGTGGCGGCCTCGCGCGCGCCGCGCAACGCCGCCTCGCGCCTCGCCCAT
>JBJSZF010000111.1:0-1813 GCA_046090125.1 Verrucomicrobiota bacterium | reverse complement strand
CCAGCCCGTTGTCGCACGCCGACACGACCTGCGCGACCCCGTCCTCCTTGCCGAGCTGAACCTCGACGTCCTCCTCGCCCGCCGGAACGTCACGCGTTCCGCCAAGGCCCTCCCCGCCTTCCCCTCCATCCAGCGCGACGTCGCCATGCTCGTGGACGAGTGCGTCACCCACGACGCCGTCCTCGCCGCCGTGCGCGGGGCCAAGCCCGCGAACCTCGAGGCCGTCGAGTTGTTCGACATCTTCCGCGGCGGGCCCGTGCCCAAGGGACAAAAGAGCGTGGCCTACTCCTTCACGTATCGTGCCGCCGACCGCACCCTCAAGGACGAGGAAGTCACCGCCGCCCACCAACGCGTCGTCGAGGCCTTCGTCCAAGGCCTCAAGGCCACCCTCCGATAGCGCCGGTCCCGCCCATCGCGGGACCGCCCAGCCTCGCCCTCGCCGCTGCGACACACAGCGGTGCACGCACTCGCGGCGGCGCTCGCACCGCGTCGGCTCCACCCCTCGCCGCCGTCCCTACGCGGGCTCCTGCTGGGAGATGCAGTGGAACGACCCCAGCCCCCAGATCAGGTCCGACGAGTCCACGCCCACCACCCGTCGGCCGCCCAACAGTTCCTGCAAAGTCCCCACCGCGACGTCGTCATTCCCATGCCGGAACGTCGGCACCACCACCACGCCGTTCGCCATGTAGAAGTTCGCGTAGCTGGCCGGCACCCGTTGCCCCTCCATCTCAATCCGCCCCGGCGTCGGCAACGTCACCACCTCCAAGGACGCCCCGTCCTGGTCCTTCATCGACCGCAACCGCTCCAGATTCTCGCGCAACGGCCCGTGGTTCGGGTCCGATTCATCCTCCTCCACCACCGTCACGACCGTCCGCGGCCCCACGAAGCGCGCCAGGTCGTCCACGTGCCCGTCCGTGTCGTCCCCCTCGATGCCATCGCCCAGCCACAGGATGTTCGTCACCCCCAGTTGATCGCGGAGGTGCCGCTCGATGTCCGCACGCGACAACCCCGGGTTTCGGTTCGGGTTCAAGAGGCACGCCTCCGTCGTCATCAACGTGCCCAGGCCGTTCACCTCGATGGAGCCCCCCTCCATGATGATCCCAGGCCGGAACAACGGCAGGCCGCGCAACGCCGCCACGTGCCGGGGAATCGCGTCGTCCAGGTCGTGCGGCGGATACTTGCCCCCCCACGCATTGTAGTCCCAATCCACCACCGCCCGCTCGCGCACCCCGTCCCGCTCGCGCACCACGAAGATGGGACCATGGTCGCGGCACCACGGCTCATACGCTGGGAAAGCATGGAACCGCACGCGATCCAGCGGCACCCCGCGCTCGCGCAACAACCCGCGAACCCACTCCGCGCGCCCCTCGTTCCACACGTTGATGTGCACCTCCTCGTGCTCCACCAACTCCCGGATGAACGCCGCGTACGCATCGGGCACCGGCTCGTATCGGCCCGGGAAGCTGATGCCCTCCGGCCGTGGCCAGGTCAGCCATGTGGCCACGTGAGGCTCCCATTCGGCAGGCATCCGGTAGCCCAGCGAGGCGGGCGTTTCGGCGACGTTCATCCTTCGGATCCTGCCCAGTCCCCATCGCCATGGCCAGCACCCAGGGCCCTCCATCCCAGGGCCGATATGCGCCAGAATGTTTGTTACCGGCGGGGGGGTAGGACGAGGAGGCTGGGGCAATCGTTGCGCCAGAAGTCCTGTTACCATGGCCGGGATGGACACATCTATGGGCTCAGGAACGCGACAGGAGGTGCTGGCAAAGTTGCGGCGACGCTATCAAGGGGCAGGGCGCCCGCACCGCAAGAA
>JBJSZF010000110.1:0-2248 GCA_046090125.1 Verrucomicrobiota bacterium | reverse complement strand
CCCGCCCGTCGCCAGCCAGCGCAGCCGACGCGTGCCCGCATCCCAGGCCCCGCCCCCGTCCGAGACCAGCGTCCAACCGATGGGCACCGTCTCCTCCAGCGTGTTGAACGCCTCGTCCGCTAGCGGCGCGAATTGCACCGTCACCGTCACCGTCTCGGACAACCCATAGTCTCCGGACGCAAACGACCGCGTGGCCGTGCCCGCCCGCGCCCAGCAGGCCGCCACCCATGCCAGCACCGCCAGAACTCCATGCACCCAATGGCGCGACATGGAGCCTCCTCAGCGACCCGCCTCTCGCGCCCTCACGAACACCTGCGGCAGGTCCGTCGGCAACGCCGGCCCGAACCGGAACAATCCCGCCCCGTCCGCCACCCCGTTCGTCAGCAACGTCCACTCCTTCAGGTCCACCGAGCGCTCCACCTCGTACCGCGCCCCCGGCTCGCCCGACAACGTCCAGTCGCCCACGGCCCCCGCGACGCGCAACGTGCTCGAAGGCACCACGACCGCACGCGCCCCGCTCATCGACACCAGCACGCCGTCGTGCGAGCCCCGACCCTCGAAGGCCTGTCCCGTCGCCACCCGGTCCGGCACCACCACGTAGCTGAAGTCCCGCGGCACGCGGTCGAAGAACGGGCCCCACTTCACCCGGCGTTCCTTGGGATCCCACGTGCCCCCGGCGCTGATCGACTCCACGCGCCATCCCTGCGGCGGGCCATCCTCCACCGCGTAGGTCCGCATCCCCTCGATCACGCGCGCCCGCAGCATCACCACCGACCGCACCCCGGGCAGGAAGCGCGGCGGATGGATCGACTCCACCTCCAGCAGGGGCTTCGGGGACGGGTCGCCCGCGAGCCCGGCTCCGCGACGGGGCTCGACCGCGACGGAGCCCGGGCCGGCGTTGGTGGGCGCGGCGGCGTTCACCCACCACATCGGGGCGGCCAACGCGACGCCGTTGTTGGTCAACACCTGCCGGTAATACTCCCCGCCCTCCCAGATCGTGCTGGCGCGCGTCACGTAGTCGATGGGGATGGGGCTGGGCGCGAGCGGCCAGTCATTGGTGCGCTTCCAGGCCGTGTAGTACGCGGCCAGCTCGCCAATGGTGATGCGCCCGTCGCGTGGCGAGAGGTCCGCCGGATGCGGCGCGTCCACCTTGGAGGGAAGCGTGCCGAGACGGAACTCGTCCGCGTTGGTGAGCCCGTCGCCATCGGGGTCGTCGGCCGCCCCGAAGCGGGTGTCGAGGAGGTTGGCCTGCTCCCATCCGTCCGGGAGGCCGTCGGCGTCGTCGTCCACGTCGCCGAAGTCAATGCGGCGGACGACGCCCTTGCCCTCGACGTCGTAGGTGACCTGGGCGCGGACCTGCCCGGCGACGAGCACGGTGAGGTAGAGGGTGTTGCCGGGGACGGAGGCCTCCGGGCGCAGGAGGGGCACGCCGCTGTCGATGGGGATGCGGAGGCTGTAGCGGGTGGGGTCCACGTCGCCGAGGCGCGTCTCGGACACGGAGGCACCCATGGGGATGCGACGGGCCTGGACGACGACGTTCTGGGCGGGGGTGAGGTTGGTGCCGCCGAGGTTGATGACGCCCCACACAACGGTGTCCGGCTCGGGCACGGCCGCGTGGGCGGAGGGCGTGGCGCACGCCGCCGCCACAAGGGCGGCGGCGCACGCGAGGCCTTGGGTTAGGCGAAGGAGTCGAAATCGCTTCATGTCACGTTGTGGCTGAGGTTTGCCGCTTCCCAACTGGGTTCCCCGGATGCCGCCCCTAGTTCCCGCTGTAGGCATAGGTTTGGAAGAAGAGCTTGATGTCGGACACCGACTGGATGAAGGCGTCGAGGCCGACGTTGGGGTCGTTGAGGAGGGTGCCGCCGGGGATGACGAGCATCCACTCGGTGTTCCAGACGGAACGGCCGATGAGGCGGCTGTCGGTGGTGGCTTCCTGCTCCGCAAACCCGCCGGAGTCGTGGTAAGCGCGGAAGCTGGAGAACTTGCGGATCTCGGCCATGCCGCCGGCCAAGGAATCAAAGGAGGGGTTGTAGGCAGGGTTCTTGACCTCGGCCGGCCCGATGGGGAACGGAATGGGAATCTTCTGGTCCACGACGCGCCAGAGGCGGGTCTCGAAGTCGTCGCCATCTTGGGCGCGGAGGACATCGGCCCCCACGGGCACCAGATAGACGCGCGGGGTCATCGACAGCCCGTTGCCATTGTAGTCGGTGAACCAGACGCCGGCGGAGCGGATCTTGGTGGCGAACTG
>JBJSZF010000109.1:0-8215 GCA_046090125.1 Verrucomicrobiota bacterium | reverse complement strand
GTTGGTGTCGCCGTCGCTCGGTCCGTTCCTCCGGGGGCGTTCGGTGGGCTACGAGGTGCGCCGGTTCATCCAGCTGACGCGTCTCGCGCAGGCGCGGGCCGCCAACGAGGGCGTTCCCATGCGCCTGTGGGTGGATCCGGACCTTCGCATGTACGGGATGGACCCGGAGTTTTCGATGGACGCCAACCTGAGCACGATGACCGCGCCCATCCCGGGGCAGCAGCAGCCGGCGTCGGGGGGGCATTCGGTGGCGTATCCGCTGGCCTCGGACGTGCAGGTGGAGGCGGACCCGCGCTCGTGGGCCACGATGTCTGGCAACACCTTTGCGCTTCAGTTCCGCTGGGCGGCGGGGCAGGGGGCCTTCGCACAGGGACGCCGGTTCAGCTTCCGGTTCACGCCGGACGGCGGGATCGACGAGACGTCGCCGTGGGGGATTTGGTTCCGGGGCAATCCGGATCCGAACGTCCGGACGGCGGCGCGTTTGGGCGACGAGGTGTACGTGTCGCAGAACTACGCGCGCACGCGCTATGAGGTTCAAACCAACCAACTGGCCATCCCGGCGCGCTAGGGCTGGTCGCGGGCCGGCAGGGTTTACGCTGGCCGAGACCTTGGCGGCGCTGGCGTTTGTCTCGGTGGTGATCCCCGTGGCGGTGCATGGCGTCCGCGTGGCCAACCTGGCCGCGCAGGTGGCGGAGCGGCGGGTCGTGGCCACGCGCGTCGCGGACCGCGTGCTGAACGAGATCATCGCCACGGGACGCTGGAACAGCGCCGGGTCCGGCACCGTCCAGGAGGGTCGTCATACGTTCACGTGGCGGTCGCAGGCCGTGGCATGGCAACGGGCGACGCTCCGGGAGTTGACGGTGTCGGTGACGTTCAACGTGCAGGGAGTGGAACGGGTGGCCCGGGCGGCAACCATTGTGGATTCGGCCCAGCCATGACGTTCGCGGCCCGACATGCTGGCTTCCCATCGCCGCGGCACGGCTGCCGGGCGTTCACGCTCATCGAGCTGCTCCTGGCCATCACCCTGTCGGCCATCATCATCTCCGCCACCGTCGCCGTTTTGTTCGGGGCGTTGCGGCTTCGCAACGAGACCGAGCGCCGGGCCGACGCATCGGCCGCGCTCCAGCAGGCGTTGTCGGTCCTGCGGCGGGACCTTGCGAACATCGCGTTGCCGGCATCGGACTCGACCAACGCGATGGCAGGATCGTTGGTGTACGGCGGGATCACGGGGATCAACGACCCGGCGGGCACGGGGATGCAACTGTACACCACCACGGGGGTAGTGACGGACATGGCGCGCTGGGGGGACTTGCAGAAGGTGGGCTACGTGCTGCGGTTGCCCACCAACGCCGCGACGACCCTCGGCCGCGACCTGCACCGTGTCGTGACGCGCAACCTGTTGCACGTGCTGGCGGAGACGTACGACGACCAGCTTTTGCTGGAGAATGTGGAGTCGTTCCAGATGTCGTTCTACGACGGCACGTCGTGGCGGATGGCGTGGGGCGGCACGAACGAGACGGTCTCGTTGCCGCGGGTCATCCGGGTGGACCTGGTGGTCAATGACATCGACCCGGCGGACCTCGCGCGGGGCAACCTGGCGAATCGGACCCGGCTGCCCTACCAGCTCGTGGTTCCGGTCGTGGTCACGCCCGCTACCAACTCCGCCTTTTCCAGCGCGGGCACGGGAGGGGGACGATGAGGACGCTTCGGGCAGCGGCGGGCGTGGGAGGCGCGAGGGCGTCCACGCTGGTGATCGTTTTGTGGATCGCGCTCGGCCTCGTGGCGCTGGGCCTTTACTTCGGGCAATCCTCCGCCTTGGGCCTGCGCGCGTCCGACCAGCGCGCCGCGTCCATCGAGGCGGAGCAGGCCATCCAGGGGGCGACGCGTTATGCCGCCTACGTCTTGACCAACCTGGACACGCCCGGCGTGCTGCCGCAGTTCCAGGTCGCACCCTCGTTCCGTCCCGTGGTGGAGAACGTGCGCGTTGGCGACGCGGCGTTTTGGTTTCTGGGGCGCGACGTAGACCGCCTGGCCTCCACCATGGGGCGCAACCTCCAGCCCGTGTTCGGTCTCGTGGACGAGTCGTCGAAGCTGAACCTCAACACGGCGACGCTGGAGATGCTGGAGCTGTTGCCGCGCATGACGCCGCAGCTTGCCGCCGCCATCATCGATTGGCGGGACGAGAACGACGAGGTGTCCACCGATGGCGCCGAGGACAGCACCTACCAAAGGCTCAACCCCGCCTATCGCTGCAAGAATGCGCCGTTCGAGTCCATCGAGGAGCTTCGGATGGTGTATGGCATGACGCTGGACATCCTTGCGGGGGAGGACGCGAACCGGAACGGCGTGCTGGACCCCAACGAGGACGACTACGATTCCACGCCGCCGTTGGACAACCGCAAC
This sequence comes from Verrucomicrobiota bacterium, assembly GCA_046090125.1. Taxonomy (GTDB): domain Bacteria; phylum Verrucomicrobiota; class Verrucomicrobiia; order Limisphaerales; family UBA9464; genus UBA6176. Next base: position 5,812 of record JBJSZF010000109.1, on the reverse strand, counting down.
GGCCGCATCGAGCCGGGGCTGTGGGAATACGTCACGGTGCATTCGCGCGAGTCGATCACCACCACCAACGGGACCGCCAAGGTGTCGGTGACGGCGCAGGGGAGGCAGCAACTGGCCACCCTGCTGCAAGAGCGGTTTGGGAATGCGCGCGCCAACGAGATCCTCCGGCGTGTCGGCAACCAAAACGCGGCCGGGCTTCTGAACTTCTTCGTGGCATCCGGGATGTCCGTGGAGGAGTTCGCGCAGGTGGAGGGGGACCTCACCGCCGGCGACGGCCAGACGCCGCAGGAGGGGTTGGTCAACGTCAACTCCGCGCCCGAGGCCGTGCTGGCGTGCATCCCGGGGATTGGGACGGACATGGCTCCGCAGTTGGTTGCGTACCGGCAAAGCAACGCCAGCCGGCGCAACACCGTCGCGTGGGCGGCCGAGATTCTTGGCACGCAGCGTTCCCAGCAGGCGGGCCGTTACCTAACCGGGCGCTCGTCGGTCTATTCGGCTGACGTCTGCGCCGTGGGCAACCTGGGAAGGGGCTCTCGCCGGTGCCGGATCATCTTCGACACCTCCGAGGGAGGCCTCAGGATCGTCCAGCGCACCGACCTGTCCCACCTGGGGTGGCCACTGGGGTCGCGGACGTGGCAGCAGGTGCAACAGCAACGGCAATTGACGCAAAACACGCGATGATCGAACGGCTCAAGCCACGTTCCAGCTCGCCGGTCCTGGGTCTCGCCCTGGACGGCTCCGTCGTCGAGGCCGTCCTTGTGCGGCCCTCCAACGGCCACGCCGAGGCCAGCGCCCCCGTTGCCATCGCCTTGCCTGCGGACCTTCTCGGGGGCGATCCCGTCGTCGTGGGGCGCGCGCTGCGCGAAGGTCTGGACAAGGCGGGGCTGAGCACCCGGAAGTGTGCCGTGGCGCTCCCGGCCTCGTGGGTGTTTGCGAGCAACGTGGCCCTGCCGGACCTCGCGCCGGAGGACGCCGAGGGCTTCGTCGAGCTGGAGGTCGAGCGCTCCTTCCCGCAGGGCGCGGACCAACTGGCGATGGCGCGTCACGAGTGGAAGGATGCATCGGGAGCCGCGCAGCTCACGCTTGTGGGCGTGCCCGTCGATCCGCTCGAACGGCTGGAGCAAGTCCTGCGCGCGGCGCGCCTTCAACCCGTCTCCATCGCGCCCGCCTTGACGGAGCTGCCGGACCTTGCCCCGCCGGACTCGGCCAACGCCGCGCGCATGGACTTCCTCGCGTCCGCCGGGTCCGTGGCGCTGGCCATTGGCATCGGGGACGGCTTGGTGTTGCATCGCTCGTTGGACGACGTGGTGACACACAGCAACGGCCAGCCTGGATTGGCGGCCGACCGGCTCCACCGCGAGCTGCGGGTGACGCTGGGGCAGCTTCCGGACGCCGTGCGCCAATCGTTGGCTCGCGCGCGGGTGTTTGGCAGCGGGGTGATGGCCGAGGCGTTGCACCAGGCGCTGTCGATGCTGGGGCCGCGCCTGGCGATCAGCGTGGCGCGGGCGGACCGCGTGCCGGAGAAGCGGGCGGCCTTGCCGCGGATCACCCCGGGGCTTCCGGCCAGCGCGGCGCTGGCGGTTGCGGCGCGGCACGTGGGCGGGCGTCCGGCGTCGTTCGAGTTCCTGGCTCCCCGCGTTTCGGCGCTGCAACTGCTTGCGGCGCGGTTTTCCTCGGGCCGTGCCGCGCACTACGGCCTCGCCGCCGCCGCCGTGATGGTCTTGGTCGCGGGCGCGTTCCTGGTGCAGCAGGTGCGCCTCGTGTCCCTGCGCTCCCGCTGGAACGTCATGGCCAAGACCGTCGGCCACGTCGAGACGCTCCAGGCCAACCTGAAGAAGTACCGGCCGTGGTTCGATGACTCCGTCCCGTCCCTGCTGGTGATGCGGACGCTGACGACGGCGTTCCCGGAGAATGGAGACGTGACGGCGAAGACGGTGGAGCTGCGCGAGGGCTCGACGGTGGTATGCTCGGGTACGGCGAAGGATTCCATCATCCTCAACCGGACGCTCGACAAGCTCCGGACGGCTCCCGATGTCCGGGTCGTGGCATTGGACCAGATGCGCGGCAAGTCGCCCGTGCAGTTCTCCTTCAGCTTCAAGTGGGACCCCTCCGCAAGCACGCCATGAACCTCGATCCCGAGCAACGGAAGAAGCTGCTCCTCGTCGTCGCCGTCGTCGGCGTCGGGCTGCTGCTGGGCGACCGCGTCCTCCTGGGACCCCTGCTGAAGTCCTGGAACGAGCGCCAAGCCCAGATCGCCGAGTTGCAGAAGCGGATTGCCAAGGGCGAGCAGCTCGTGTCGCGGCTCAAGCCCGTCGAGGCGCGCTGGTCCGAGATGGCCTCCAACTCCCTGCCCAAGCTGACGTCGGCGGCGGAGGGGCGCGTCTTGGAGGCCCTCGACCGCTGGTCCAAGGCCTCCTCCGTCAACGTCACCTCCGTGAAGCCCCAGTGGAAGCAGCTCGACGACGAGTACTCCACCTTCGAGTGCCACGTCGATGCCACGGGCAACCTCTCCACCCTCACCCGCTTCCTGTACGAGGTCGAACGCGACAAGCTCGCCGTCCGGGTCGAGGCCGTGGAGCTGGCCGCGCGGGACAACGACGCCGCGCAGCTCACCCTCGGCCTCCATGTCAGCGGCCTCGTCCTCAACCTTCCCGAACGCCGATGACCGCCTCCCCCAAGCTGCCCGGATTCAAGCTCCTCGTGATGGCCCTCGCCATGGCGCTGGCGGTCCCAGTGCATGGCCAGGACACGGCCCCCTCCGCCGTTGTTGCCGGGACCGATGCGGACGCCGCCGTTGCTTCCCCGGAGGCCAATGACGCATCCGAGGAAGGCGAAGGCGAGGAGGAATCCGCCGTCGCCCCGGCCGCTGGGACGAACGGAGCCCCGTCCATCGTCGTCCCGGGCTCCACCAATGCCCCAGGCACCAACGCGCCCGCCCGTCGCTCGTCCCGCCGCTCGTCCCGAAGGCCCGAACGTTCCGGCATCTCGGACTGGCGTCCCTCCAGCCGTTCCTCCTCCGGCGCGTCCGCCTCGACCAACGGCCCCTCCAAGTCCGAGTACGCCTACTTCCAGCTCGTCAACGACCGCAACATCTTCAACCCCGCCCGCGTCCCGAACCGCCCAGACCGTCCCCGGTCCACCGAGACCCGGCGCACGCCCAAGGTCGAGTCCCTGTCCCTCGTGGGAACCCTTCGGTATGAGAAGGGCATCTTCGCCTTCTTCGACGGCACGAGCTCGGAGTTCCGCAAGGCGTTGAAGCCCGGCGACACCGTGGGCGGCCATCGGATCCTTTCCGTCACCGACTCCACCGTGCGGCTCGTCGTGAAGGACGCCGCCGTGGACCTCAAGGTGGGCAGCCAGCTCCGCCGCGAGGACGAGGGCGACTGGACGCTCGCGTCAGGCGTGACCCTTGGACCTTCCTCGGGCGGTTCGTCGTCGTCCGGATCGACCCCTTCCTCATCGGCTTCCAGCAACTCTTCCTCCACCCCTTCCACGGCGTCCGCCTCCGGCTCATCCGGGGGTGGGGCCGAGGACATCCTGCGGCGCCTTCGTGAGCGCCGTGCCCAGGAGACCAAGCAATGAACTCGCACACCCCTCGCCTCGTCGCCCTCGCCCTCGTCGCAACCGCCACGTTCGGGCTGCCCCTTCACGCGCAGGATCCGAAGCCCGCGACGCCCGTGACGCCTGCGGCTGCCGCCTCGGCGGAGAAGCCCAAGGCGGAGGCCGCTCCCGTTGCCGCTTCGGATGGCAAGGCCGCGGCCGCAGCCTCGACGAACGCGCCCGTGGCCGCGCCGAAGCCGCCGCCGGAGCCGTTGCCGGCGCCGGAGCCGTTGCCGACGGCGCCGGACGGGACGCCCATGGTCCGCATGAACTTCCGGGGCGCGACGTTGGAGACGGTGCTGAACTACCTTTCGGAGGCGGCCGGCTACATCATCGTGCTCGACACGGAGGTGAAGGGGCGGATCGACGCGTGGTCCGCGCAGCCGGTGACCCGCGAGGAGGCCTTCCAGATCCTGGAGACGGCGCTCGCCAAGAATGGCTACACCGCCCTGCGCTCCGGCCGCACCCTGACCATCGTCTCGAAGGAAACCGCCAAGAAGCGCGACATCCCCGTGAAGTCCGGCAACAACCCCGACTCCATCCCGAAGGACGAGCAGGTGGTCACGCAGATCATCCCCATCCGGTTCATCAGCGCGACGGCGTTGACGACGGACCTCGCCCCGTTGCTGCCCTCCGAGGCCACGATGACGGCCAACGACGCCGGCAATGCCCTGGTCATCACCGACACCCAAGCCTCCATCAAGCGCATCGCCGAGATCATCCGGGCGCTCGACACCTCCCTGGCCAACTCATCGTCCGTGAAGGTCTTCGCCCTGCGCTATGCGGAGGCCAAGGATGTGGCCACCGTCATCAAGGACCTCTTCGCCACGACGGATTCCCGGGCCGGCGGCAACACCGGCGGCAACACCGGCGGACGGGGCTTCGGCGGTTTCCCCGGCGGCTTCGGTGGATTCCCGGGTGGCATGGGTGGGATGGGTGGCATGGGTGGGGGCGGTGGTGGTGGTGGCGGCCGCGGTGGCGGCGGATCCTCAGGCACCGGTAACCGTGCCGCCGCGTCCAAGGTCGTCGCCGTGGCCGACGAACACTCCAACTCCGTCATCGTCAATGCCCCCGAGGACGCCATGCCGACCATCGAGGAGCTGATCCGTTCCGTGGACACCAACGTCCAGGACATCACGGAACTGCGCGTCTTCCGGCTGGAGTTCGCCGACCCGGCGGAGATGGCCGACATCCTGTCGGGTCTCTTCCCGGACGAGACGAACAGCCGATCCGGCAACAACAGCAACAACCGAGGCCAGCGGTTTGGCGGTTTCGGGATGTTTGGCGGGATGAACCGTGGCGGCGGTGGCAACACCGGCGGCTCCGGCAACTCCAGCGACCGCTCGCTCAAGCGGGGCAAGGTCACGGCTGTTCCGGATGCGCGCACGTCGTCCGTCATCGTCTCGGCGGACCGCACACTGATGCCGCAGATTGCCGAGATGGTGAAGCAACTGGACGCCAACCCGGCGCGGAAGCAACAGGTGTTCGTGTACAGCTTGGACAACGCGGATCCGCAGCAGGTGCAGACCGTGTTGCGCGGCCTGTTTGAGCGGGCTGGCAGCAACACCCGGTCCACCCAGGGGCAGCAGCAGCAAAGCTCCTTCCTCACCACCCGATCGACCCAGCAATTGCAGCAGCAGAACAACGTCAATCGCACCTCCGGGTTTGGCTCCGGAGCCGGGGGCGGCGGCGGCGGCGGCTTTGGCGGCGGCCGTGGCAACTAGGATCCTCCCCCTCGAAACAGCAGCCCAGCTTCACCCTTTTCCCGCCCTTTCCCTCCATGAATCGCATTGCCCCACGCGCCGTAGCAGTCGCCATCGCCGCCTCCCTTGCCGTCCCCTCGCTGGCCCAGTTCCAAGGCTTCGGCGGTGCCGGTGGCGGCGGCGGCACCCAGCGCCGGTCTGGCACCGGCTCCAGCACCACCCGCGAGTACCCCAACAATACCGAGGTGGGGGACGCCATGATCTCGTACGACCCGGAGACGCGTAAGATCATCGTCATCACGGACGACAAGACGAACCTCCAGATCAAGGACGTCATCACCAGCCTGGACAACCCGCGCCCGCAGGTGTTGATCAAGGTCGTCTTCCTGGAGGTGACCCACAACGACGCCTCCGACATCGGCGTGGAGGGCGGCTACACCCGGCAGCTTGGCAACACAGGCACCGGCAGCATCGCCAATGCGTTCGGCGCGTCCGCCCTTTCCTCCGCC